>JAZNVA010000001.1:0-6543 GCA_045592565.1 Eubacteriales bacterium
ATCACGGACGAGGTGAACGATACGCTCGCCGCGGCGAAGATCGACGTAGATGTAAAGTATACTGCCCTGACCGAGGAAAACGTAAAGAAGATCCACGAAGCAGGTCTGAAGATCAACTGCTGGACGGTCGACTCTCCCGAGGACGCGGAGCGTCTCGTCCAAATGGGCGTAGATTTTATTACCACTAATATTCTTGAATAATAAAAGCAGGCGAGCCTCAAAAGGCTCGCCTGTTTTCTGTCGATCCGTTTTCCCTTTTTTACAGTTCGGTCAGACGGAACAGCACCGTCTCAAATTTTTTCATGGAAAGGATCACCGTACCCGTAACCGCTTCGGGTGTTTCCGTGCCAAATACGGGAGTCACACGGCAGATGGTCGGCAAAGAAATTTTCTTCTCTCCCGCTTCCTTCGCGTGAAGTCCCAAAAATCCGTTTCCGACGTAAAGCACGTCGTCGGTCTCAATATACGGACGGACACCTGCCGCCTTCAAAAACGATACGATTTCTCCGACGGAAAGAACGGGATGCTCTGCCGTTGCGGTCAGATAGGGGATCCCTCTCTCCCGACAGCGAGCCATCATTCTGTCTCCCGCCTCCGAGGGAACCGGCGCGAGAAAGATTGCCGCGTCGAGATCGCAAAGAACACCCTCTTCCTCCTCTGCCAGATAAATGGCGTAAGGAACACCTACATTTCCCATGGCAATACGGTTCTCCGTCGCAGCGCGGCTGATCCCGTGATCGTCATACAGATTGGCATATGCCCTCTCATCGGCAAATACAGCCACCCGCAAAGGAAAATCAACACCGGTGCTTACCAAGAGATCCTCTTGTATCCGTCTCATGTCGGTAAGGGCTTCCATCAGCATCGAATCCGCAAACCATCCCCCCCACATATCAAACCACCAAATGCCTGATCCCTTGGTGATCTGGTGGGCAAAGCATTTCCGAAGCGCCTCTCTGGACAGCTCCGCCGTAGGCGGTCCCGACCAGACAGACGGTTTGTTTTTTTCGGTCTTGGGATAGATATCCAAGGGATACCGACCGGGACGGGATTCCTGAATCCCCTCAGTCAGAAAGCTTCGAATGTCACATTCCATAAAGCAAAGCTTTCCACGCTTTTTGATGGAATCCATCGCCATCATATCCGACCAGTCGATTCCAAAGAGACGGGCGTTGGAATAACAGTTGGGAGAGGAAAAAAAGTCAAGGTAGGGCGAATCGATCACCCCTCTCATTCCATGAGTCCCTCTCAAAGCCTCCTTTACCGCCAGTGTGTAGCCATAGAAGGCACCTACCACCTGACGGTAGTCCACCTCCTCCTTTACTGCCTTCGCAAATCCATCTAAGGTCTCTGTCACGGCAAGATTGGAAAACTCGGCGTAACGCTTCGCATTGTTGTCCTCGCATATCGCCTTTCCGCCACCCATATAACAATCCCGGTCTGGCAAAACGGCGTCCTTTTCACCGAATACGGCTTCTACCCAACGGCGGTAGTACGGTGCGGCGGCAGGGCTGATGCCCCCTTTGGCGTCTCGATGATGGAACCACTCCTGTGTCAGACCGCCACAAAGCTGCCAGCCCGCCACGCGGCTTGCGTAAGGAGCGGAGAGAATGTGCCGAACAACGGTGCGAAGCATCTGCTCCCCATCTCGTCGAAAGGCATCGCTGAACAAAAGCTCCCTGCGTCCTCCTCTGGGCGTATCATGCGTTTCCTCCGGGTGCGCCTCACACCACCACTTGGGCATACTCACGTAAACGCGCGGAAAGATATAGGCATCGGGACACAGCGCAAGAATTTTTTCCACCTCGTCCTCAAATTCCGAATAATCGGGGTGAGTGGGATCTTCAAATACGCCCACGTCAAAGGGAGTAAAGCCGGTCGTGCTGTTAATGGGAGAGAGTGTCATGGAGATATTGACAAAAAAGATCCGATATCCCGCTCTCACAAAATCCTCATAGCAGGCTCTTTCTCTAAAATAGGTGGTGTAGGCTGCGGCGGGGACTGCCTTACCGTCCAAAAGAAGACAGGGCTGACCGCCTCTCGTTTCGATCGCGCTGTGAATCATTGACGCGAGCTCCCTTCATACGCTCCAACTGCCGAACGGATATCAAAGCCGTTGTTCTCCAGAAGGCTCTCCGCCTCGGCATATTCAACGCCCGTAATGTCCACAACGATACGGATCATACGGTCACGGAGCTTTTTGTTGGTAGGACGAAGATTGATCATCAGATTTTCATACACGTGCCCCATCTGGATCATCACCGAGGTGGAGATCATGTTGAGAATCATCTTATGGGCGCTTCCTGCCTTCATTCTTGTCGATCCCGTTACAACCTCTGCGCCTGTATCGGGGTGGATCCCGATATCGGCGACCTGCTCCATGGGACATCCCTCGTTACAGGAAAGTGCCACGGTAAGCGCCCCCTTCTCTTTTGCCAGATCAAAAGCGCCCAGTACGTAAGACGCGCCACCCGCTACGGAAATTCCAACCACACTGTCGTCGGCGGTCAGCTCATAGGCGGAAAGAGCGGAATAACCCTGCTCGCGGCTGTCCTCCGCGCCCTCCGCAGCCTTGCGAATGGCACTGTCACCGCCCGCAATGATCCCCACCACCAATCCGTGGGGAACACCGTAGGTAGGGGGACATTCGGATGCGTCTACCACACCAAGTCTTCCCGACGTGCCGCATCCGATATAAAAGAGTCTGCCGCCCCGCTTCATCCGTTCCACAATGGCATCAACGGCTTTTCCGATGGACTCCAGCTCGGTCTCCACCGCCTCGGCGGCATGCAGATTTTCCTCCTGCATGACGGCAAGCATCTCCGAAGTAGACATATGGTCAATATGCGTGGTTTTTTCGTTTCGTTTTTCCGTATTCAACATAAGCTCACTTTTCCTCCGATCCAATTTTCTTTGCTAAAATCAACGCGCCCTCTGCCATAGACCGTTGACAAACGAACAGCTTATCGGCAATGGGATCCTTTCCAAGGACGGCACGAATCCGCTTCAAAAGTATTTTTTCATAATGCGTGGCAATCCCGCCGCACAATGCGATGGGCGGCAGCTCCGAAGAATCGACAAAGCGACGGCACCCGCCGCGGATCAGGATCACAATTTCCTTGACAGCATCGCTCACGATCCTCTCTGCGATCGGATCTCCCTGCTCCGCCGCGGCAAAAGCCAAGGGCGCGCACATAGCAATGGAGCGCTTTCCGCCAACGTAGAACTGCGCAAGATATTCCAGCACCGTATCACTGCCGCAAAGCTTTCGAACCATATCCGTCAGCAGAGTTGCCTCTCCGGTTCCATCCTCATGAGCGATCGCCGCACGGATCACGTGACGTCCGATGGCATAACCGCTTCCTCCGTCTCCCAACAAATGGCCGTAACCGCCAAAACGTGTCAGCTCCCCTTCCTTTCTTGCAAGAGCAATCGATCCCGTCCCCAGAATCACCGCTACGCCGTCGGCTGTATCCAGCGCGGCAGCAAGGGCGTTTTGCGCATCGTTTCCATTGTCAAAGTTTGCAAAACGGAACTGCTCTAAAAAGTCGGCGATCTGCTTTTTCTTATCTCCCGTAGTCCCGCCCGCAAGTCCGGCGAAGACCGAAACCTGATGCAAGGGGATCTCCCCACAGGTTTTTCGGATCCCTTCTTCTAAAAGAGCATGTGTCCGCTCCATTCCCACATCGGAAGGGTTACTTCCCCCGAGAAGTGTGCGGCAAAGGATCCGTCCGCTCTCGTCGGCAAGTAAAAATTCGGTTTTGGTTCCGCCACCGTCAATGCCAAGGTAATACCGTTGCTTTCCATTCTCCGCCATCAGGACGTCGATGCTTGTTTCCAGAGCCTTGGCAAGTACGGGAAGCATCACGCTTGGGGGCATCCCTGCCCCACTCTCCCATTTGCTGACTGCCTTTTCGGAATACCCCAGCTTTTGCGCAAGCTCCTTTTGTGTCATTCCGCGTGCCCGTCTGCATTCCCGCAGATTTTCGGCAAATATCTCGATCGTACTCTTCATGGAAATCTCGCTCCTTTTCCAAAAGTCTTCTATACGTATATATTAACACAGTCTTCTTCCATTTTCAACCGATAAATTGAAGATAATCAAAAGAAAACTCCACGAAACGTGGAGTTTTCCGATTTTATTCTGATTTCATACGTTCCCGTACCGCGCGAAGGATCATCTCCTCCGCCTCACGGACATTGGGAGCTTCCACACTACAGCCCGCGGCGCGTACGTGTCCGCCGCCGCCAAAGAGCGCGCAAACAGCGGAAACGTCAAAATCCGAGGACGACCGCATGGACACGCGGAAGAAGGGCTTATCCTCAGGCTGTCTTACGGCAAACGCCACCTCAACTCCCGCCACCGAACGGGGGATATCGATGATCGTTTCCA
Source organism: Eubacteriales bacterium (assembly GCA_045592565.1). GTDB lineage: Bacteria > Bacillota > Clostridia > Oscillospirales > CAG-272 > HGM12713. Next base: position 4,394 of record JAZNVA010000001.1, read on the forward strand.
AATTTTCATCCTGCAGGCTTAACGCGAATTTAGAGGAATAAGGGAAGGTCACCGAAGCGATCCTGCCACCGTCGTGGAGAACCAGACGACTTGCCGCCTCTCCCTCAGCCCGTAACTGCTTATAGGTCTTGGATTCAAACAGGATACGGTTGATCTCGGTCTGCTCCGCCCCCCTCTCCAACAGCTCCGCCACACAGCGGAAGGTTCTGGGGGTAGCGTTGGCGTAACGGAAGCAGCCCGTGTCCGAGCAAATAGCGGCGTAAGTGCTGTTGATCACTCGGGACGGGATCTCCTCGATCTTGCCCATGACGACCAGCTCCTTGGCGATCTCGTAAATGATCTCGCCCGTTGCCGATGCCTCGGCATCAATATAGTGATCGGCATAGGTGGTTCCCGTGCCGTGATGATCGATCATCAGGTCAATTCTTCGATTCAGCCGTTCAAACAAGGAGCCAAGCTGTGTGGGAGAAGCGGAATCCACGCTGATCACACGCTCGTGATCCAGTCCCAGCTCCTCGGAAAGCAAGACGCTCCCCTGCACGCCGTCGGTGAGAAAGCGCAACCGATCGGGCACCTCGTCTCCGCAGGCACAAAAGGCGGGGATCCCCATGACACGCAACAGCTCTCGCAAAGCAAAGGCAGAGCCCACCGCATCGGCATCCGATCGCACGTGATAAATGATCAGCGTTCTTTTGGGCTGGCAGAGCCGCTCGCAGACCTGCCGCAAATCCAAGGCGGAAAAATAGCTCATTGCTCCTCCGTCCCTTCTCCGCCCTCCTCGGTCTCGGGGGCAAATTCGATGCTGTTGAGCAGCTTCGAGATCTTTGCGCCATGCTCGATGGAGTGATCCTCAAAGAAGGTCAACTCAGGTGTCATGCGCAGATTCATACGTTGCGCCAACTGGCGTCGAATGAATCCCGCGGAGGATTTCAGTCCCCTTGCCACCTCTTTTTTATCGCCCATCATGGCGGAATAATAGACCTTCGCGAATTTCAGGTCGGGTGTTACGTCCACCGCGGTAACACTGATAAAGGCGTTGCTGACTCTGGGATCCTTGATCTCCCGCAGAACCATCGCGAGCTCCTTCTGCATCTCATCGTTAATTCTTCCACGTCTGTAATTTGCCATAGTTTCCTCGCTCAAGAATAGTAAAATTTCTTCACTCCCTATTATACCATCTTTTGTGGAGAAAATCAAGAGGGGATAGCATTCTTTTCTGCATCCGTGCGGATCAGGCGCGTGGGCTTTTCTCTTTTTTTCGCGTATTCGACGGTATACGCCGTTCCCTTGGACGTACCGTCCCAGATCACAAGCACCTCATCCGCCAGCTCAACCATTCTCTCATTTCGTCGCAAGGGCGCGTATTTTTTGCCGTACCGACGGTAATCGGGACGCAGGATCAGCTTGGAGATCCGCTTCTGATCGGCGTATTCCTCGGCAAGAGAATCCACTCCGTTGGCACCACCGCTGATGATCAGCTCCACGTCATCGGAAATATAGGGAGACAGGTCAAAATCCTGAATACTTCGGGATCCAACAATAAGCAGTTTCATAATATATTCTGCTTTTCTTATATTAAATCTAATCTTTACTAGGTATTTATAATATTTATTATATTCTATCATATAATTATTTGATTGTAAATAGGGTATAATTAATAAAAATGCAGTAAAGGAGAATGTTATGCTGGAAAGCCAATATAAGATGAATCTTATTAAAATTGGATTAAAGATTGCATATTATCGAAAGCTTCAGGGCATGACGCAAGAAGAACTTGCTGAAGCTTGCGATTTATCAGCAGGCTATATTGCCCAATTAGAAGCTCCGAACTGCTATTTCTGCCCTTCCCTGAAAACGCTGTTCGTCATTGCCGAGGTCTTGGCGACAACCGTTTCTAAGCTCACCGATATTGAGGACTGAAACGATTATATACAAAAGGACGACCGAGCTCCGCAATGGATAGAACGGTCGTCTTGCATTTTGCATAAAGTCATAACCACCGACCGTGTCGGTGGCTTGCACTAGCCCCCTTGGGGCATTCCACACGCTGAGCCTATAGGCTCGTCGAATAATCTGCCACTTGCGGAATTTGCCCCACCGCCACAAACGTGGCGACTATCCTTTTGCCTCCCTTGTGTAAAGGGAGGTGG
>JAZNVA010000002.1:0-2314 GCA_045592565.1 Eubacteriales bacterium
ACAGCCCCCCGGGGGAAAAAAAAAAAAAGGCCCCCCCCCCCCGGCCGCCCCCCCGCAAGCCTGCTTTTTTATGTGTTAGACTTCCTTCTTTACGGTTGACAAGCGATACAACTTTTGTTATAATAAAAATATAAAAAAGCAAAGGAGGGGTTCCTCATGAAAAGAAAACGTTGTTGGAAAACAGGTGTGATTTGTCTTTCCTTGGCGGTGTTGCTTTCTGTATGCGCACTGCCCACCTCGTCGCATTCCCTATGGGATCCCTCGGAGACCGTCCTTTTGCATGAGGACACGCGAGAGCTTTCTTGGGGGCAATCGAGTACCCCTCGCCCCTCTGCCGCGCGTGAACGGTTAGGAAGCACGGGAAGGGCGCTGTACGATGCGCTGTTACCCGTTTTCAGTCAAATTGCAAGCGGCGAGGAAGAATCCACCGTAATTCGGTTCGACCGAGCCGAGCTTGTCGATATGGGCACGCGAAATCAATATCCTTCGGAGGAATCCGTGATGAGCGGATTTTACGGAGATATGGAGCTGGAGGACGTTTTGAACGCCGTCTTGCACGATTGTCCCTATGAGCTTTATTGGTTTGACAAAACCAATGGGGTTTCCTATCGGGTATCCGTCGGAGAAGAGGATGGATACTATTACGTCAACGATTTTTATATGATCTACAGTGTGGCAAAGGCATATCGGGGAAGCGCTTACCCGCTCGAGCACGAGCAGTCCCCCGACCTGACTCGTTACACCGTAGATACGGAAAAAACGGCGGAAAGAGCTGATCTTCCTGAGGTTGCCATGCAGATTGTGGCGGAGGCGGAAGGGAGATCCGATTATTCCAGATTGCTCTATTACGCCCAAAGGATCTGCGCGATGACCGATTACAATTCTGACGTTGCCAACGCGGGAGAAGGGGCAATATACGGAGACGCCTTCCAGCTGACCTATGTGTTTGACGGAGATCCCTCGACCAAGACGGTGTGCGAGGGATATTCCAAAGCATTTCAGTATCTGTGCGATCTGACCGCCTTTCAGGATCCTACGGTCGCTTGCTATACGCTCGTGGGAAATGCGGACGGAGAGCCGCATATGTGGAATCTGGTGACAATGGGCGACGGAAAGACTTATCTTATGGACGTGACCAACAGTGACGACGGGGCGATCGGTGAGGACGGGGGATTTCTTCTGGCAGGTGCCGCGGGCTCCCCTGTTATGGGATACCGAGTATCTGCGGGGGCATTTCAATCGGTGCTGTATCAATACCGCACCGATCTTGCGCTTGACTTTTGGGGGCTGGATGAGGGGAGCCCGTTGATCTTGTCCGCAAGCTCCTATACGCCGTCGGATATCTTTGTTTACATCCCCAACCTGACCTATGACGGAGAGGCGTTGACCGTTGGATTTCCCGAAAGTGGGATGGACATTATTTGCTCCTTGGAATTGGGAAATGACGGTATCGGTTCCTATACATGGAGCTATGGTTGGTATGCCGATCAAGAGGGCGTCGAGGGGAATACCCCGATCGATGCACCTAAAGATGCGGGTGTCTATTGGTTGCGAGTGCGCGCCATTGGCATGGAGATCAAGGATAAAACAGTCAAGGTAACCATTCTTCCCGCACCGCTTACTGTTGAGAATGTGGCGGTAGAAGAAAAGATCTATGACGGAACGGCGGAGATTCGGCTTACTTCGTTGACACTGAGCGGCTCGTTGGAGGGAGATGATGTCGTCCCTAAGAGCTTTGAGGGAACGCTTCCCTCCGCCGATGCGGGGGAATACGATCGCGTGACGGTCCACTCGGTTCTTTTGGAAGGAGAAGATGCGAAAAATTATTGTGTTCTTCCGACTGAGACTTCCTGTACGGCTCGTATTTTGCCTAAAAAATTATCCAAGGCAACCCTGATCCTGTCTCAGGTCGAATACGACTACACGGGAAAAGAGATTATTCCCGAGGTGAAGCTGATGGACGGTAAAACGCTGATTGATCCTGCGGAATATGCCGTTACGGCAAAAAACAACGTGGAAGCAGGGGAAGCAACGGTAACAGTCGTTGACCGAGAAGGCGGTAACTACGAGATCGAGCCCGTGACAGCTGCATTTTTGATCGTCGGAGAGGCGCCGCCATTGGAAAATTCGACCAACGATCCCATATCGGGTGACACAAATGATTGGAATGCGGAGAAGATACTTCTTGTACCGTTCGCTCTTGTTGTGGGATATAGTGTGATGCGGCTGATCGTCCGTTTCGTCCGACGGAGCAGACAAAAACGCAATGAGCAATGAGAATAAAGGCAAAAGAGGATCGCCATATATGGCGATC
>JAZNVA010000003.1:0-1993 GCA_045592565.1 Eubacteriales bacterium
CTCGATCAGGCTCTTATGCCGACGCTCAAAGGCCGTGCCATCGCCGCCGTAAAGAGGATCTCCCAGCAAAGGGTGCCCAAGGGACGCCATATGCACGCGGATCTGGTGGGTCCGTCCCGTCTCCAGCTCACAGCGTATGAGCGTCATGGAGCCGTACCGCTCCAGAACCTGCCAGTGTGTCACGGCGTCTCGGCTTCGCCGTTCGGGATCCCGAATGACCGCCATCCTTTTGCGATCCACGGGGTGTCTGCCGATGGGGGCATTCACCGTCCCCGTATCCTCCCGAAGATTGCCCAACACAATGGCGTGATAAACACGGCGTACTCGATGGTATTTGATCTGATCGGCAAGAAACAGATGAGCGGCATCGTTCTTTGCCACCACAAGAAGTCCTTGGGTGTCCTTGTCAATGCGATGCACGATTCCCGGGCGGATCACGCCGCCAATGCCGGAAAGACTGCCCTTGCAGTGATAGAGCAGAGCGTTCACCAGCGTTCCCGTAGGATTTCCCGCGGCGGGATGAACCACCATGCCCTTGGGCTTGTTCACCACGATAATGTCCTCGTCCTCATAAACGATATCCAGCGGAATATCCTCAGGCTCCGCCCGATCCTCCACGGGAGCGGGAAGCGATACCGAGAAAACATCTCCCGAGCGGATCTTGTAATTTTTGTTGAGAGTCGCCCCATTGACCAGTATATTTCCCGACTCCATCAGGCGCACTGCCGCGGAACGGGTAAGCCCCGTCCGCTCCGCCACAAAGGCATCGGCTCTCTTGCCGATATCTGAAAATTCGGAGATGAACTCCACGTCCGCCTCCAATGATTCCTCATCGATATAATCAGACATTTTCATCACCTCCGAATATACAGTCATTTTCTCAGTTCTCTTCGGAATCGCTCTGCTCCGCAGACGATTCCGCCGTTTTCCTCTTTGCCGCCTTTTCGGCTCGAAGCTCGGTGATCATGGACACCACACACCAGGTCAGAAGGATCCCTCCTCCCACGCAAACGCAGGCATCAGCTACATTGAACACCCACACCCACAGATTGGGGAAGGCGCAAAAGTCCAGAAAATCGATCACGTAGGTCAAGTAAACCCGATCGATCATATTGCCGATCCCGCCGCCGATAATCAAGGCAAGCGCTGTTTTTGCCCAAGGGCTTTCGGGGGCAAATTTCCACAGATAGATAACCATCCCCACGATGGCAAGGGTGGAGATCACCATAAAGATCCAACGGTGATCAGCAAACATACCGAAAGCCGCGCCTCGGTTTTCCACGTAGGTAAACTGAAAGACACCGGGAATGAGCGCAAAGGGCTCCCCGTCCGCCAAAAACGCCGCCGCAAGCTGCTTGGTCACCTGATCCACAGCCACCACTCCGACGATAATCAAAATCCAAATCCACATATTTTTCTCGCGCCTTACAGATACTTCTGCGCTTCCAAGCGAAGCCTTCCCTTTTTGGTACGGTCGCTCAGCGAAAGTATCCGAAATCGCCCGTATCCCCGAACCGAGATCAGTCCGACGGAATCCACGGGGCGATCGGGACGCTCCTCACTTTCAAAGTCAATTTCCACAAGACCGCCGCATACCGCCTCCCTCGCCTTCTCGCGGGACAGACCGCACAGAGCGGCAACCACGCAATCCAGCCGTGGGGATGCCACAGTATCGTGAATGGGAGCAAACGCGCGGGGCGGGAGCCGCCATTCCGTCACGGCAGACACCTTTACCTTATCGTTTGCCACCTTTTTTAATTCTTGTTCCAGAAAAGGGACGATCGTGCGGTCGCAAAATACGTACGCCCACGCGCCGCTTTCCGAATCGGGGACCACGTCTCCCAGCACGTCACGCTCCAAGCCAAGTCCCAGCAAGGAGCCGAGAAAATCCCGATGCGTCAGCACTCGGTATCCGCTTCCCTCTATTTTCAGGGTACGGATCTCGGAATCCAATCCAAAGGACTCCAAATAGAGCTCCGCGCGGACGTCCTCC
>JAZNVA010000004.1:0-4264 GCA_045592565.1 Eubacteriales bacterium
GCGTTATCCCCAATGTATTTTCCAACCACGATGCTGTCCACCGTGCTATAGAGCTGCTGCGCGATATTACCGATCAGCATGGGCACAGTGAAAGCAACGATCCCCTTCCAAGGAGAACCAACCGTCATATCGGTGGGTTCATTCAGCTTTTTAAACCTTTGCGAAATTTTCGACATCTTTTCTTTTCCCTTTTGTTCTTTTGTTTCTTGCGATATTCCATGGTATTATACCACAAAATCCCCTTTAATTCAATACGTTTTTCAAAAAAAAGAGCGAAAGGACTTCTCCCCTCGCTCTTTTTCCTTTATCGGTTCTCTTTCCGAGAAAACATATTCAAAAGAATATAGATCGCCATGAGCAAAACCACCGCGCCGCCCAAGACCAGGTACATATATGAATGCTCTATCTTCACGTCAAAGAAAAACAGGTCAAGATCCATCGCCTCCCGAATCTCGGTCATAGCTGCCTCGGGCATTCCCTCTCTCTCCATTTCGGCAAGTGCGCCCTGCATGGCGTGATTGCGAAGCAGAGACGTACCGTAGGTTCCCGGCAGGAAGGAAATCACCCTCTGAAGCCCCTCGGGAAACTGGGAAATGGGCATATACGCTCCGCAAAGGAATCCGTAGCAGGAGCTGACCATAGAGCCCACCGCTGAGATCTGTCCCTGAGAGGACAGAAAGAAATTGACGATAGAGGACAGTGCCACGCCGAACATCACCAGAAGGATCACGTCCAGAAGAAGTAAAAGCACGTCGGTCACGCTCAGATACCAGCCTGTAAGAGCAAGGTAGACAAAACCGCCCAGAATGGCGACCGAGCAAACGATCAACGTCACCGCAAGAGTAGACAGATAATACGCCGCCGCAGGCAGATGGCGCTTGACGGGAGACATGAGAATATCTTTCCTCGCGCCGCTGATCTTATCCTGCACCATCAGCATATTGGAGCAAAAAGACACCGTCACACAGCATACCGCCAACAAGGAGGAGATCAACTGCCCCCCCACCACGCCGTTCATGATTTCCTCGGAAATATTCAAGCCTGCGGGAATCGAGAGACCAATGCTGTCCCGATACACCTTTTCCAAAAAAGTGATATAAAGGACCAACAAAATCGCGGGGGTGATCAGCGAGGTAAAAAAGAGTCCCTTGTCTTTAAAGAACATTTTCACGTTGCGGCGCACCCATATCTGAAAGGCTTTCATTTCTTTCTTTTTCCTCCCATCATCTTTTCTTCTTCCCGAAGGCTCTTTCCCGTAACCGCCAGAAAAACGTCGTCCATTTTTCCTTTGGTGATCTCATAGTCCGCAAACAACTCCGCGTGACGGACGATCAGCTCGGTCGCCGCCGCAGTATTGGGCACGGAGATCCTCCATCCGTCCGATTGCTTTTCATAAGGATAGCCCAAGGATACCACCTGCTCCTCGCTCACGCCGTACAGAGAAATATGATCCTCCGTATAGCGATTTTTCAGCTCCAGCGGTGTTCCCTCGGCAACGATTTGTCCTTCATCCAGAATCACGGCGTAATCGGAGTTCGCCGCCTCCTCCATATAATGGGTAGTGAGAAAAACCGTAAGCTGTTCGACTTTTTGCAGGTGGGAGATCACGTCCCATACGATCCGTCTGGTCTGAGGATCCAAGCCTGTGGTGGGCTCGTCCAGTATCAGGATCGAGGGCTTATGCAAGAGCGCGCGGGCAATGTCGATCCGTCTGCGCTGACCGCCCGACAGCTTTCCTACAGGTCTGTTCAACAAGGGATCAAGCTCCAACAGAGCGTCCAGCTCGGCAAGACGCGTCTCAAACTCCGCTCCGCAAATACCGTACAGAGCGGCGCGGCTTCTCAGATTATCCCGAACCGAAAGCGGCATGTCCAATACCGAGGACTGAAACACCGCTCCGATGCGGCGTCGGATCCCCTCGGGATCCTCCGTAAGGCTCCGTCCCCCCACAAGAATCTCTCCGCTATCCTTTGCCATCTGACCGCAGATCATGGCAATGGTGGTGCTTTTTCCCGCGCCATTGGCGCCGAGAAAAGCAAACAGCGAGCCCTTACGAACCGAAAAGCTCACGTCGCGGACAGCGTGAATCTCTCCGAAGGATTTATTTATATCTTTAATTTCGATCACAAACTCTTTCATTTCAATTTGCCTCCCTGCTCTGCAATCTTTTGTTTCAAGCCGAGGAATACGTCGGACATCATTCGACTCACGTCCTCCTCCGAGAAATCGGCGGTCCCCGTCACGAGGGTGGTTGCCACGCCGTGAACAAACAGCCACATCTCCGTCAGGATCTGCTCCGCTCCTGCAAAGGAAACTCCCGCGCTGTTTTGCGCCGCATTGATCACCACGGCTCTCGTAGGATCCACGGGAGATATCCCCGCCACGGTGCCGATGGGCGTCATGAAAAAAAGACGGAACAGCTGCGGCTCCTCCCTGGCAAAGCGGATATAGGCAAGTCCCGCCCCCTTAAAGGCGGGGGTATACTCCTTCAAACCTTGCACAATATAGCTTTCGTAAACCTTTTCCGCTTGACCTACGGCGGCGATACGGATTTGCTCCATTCCCTCAAAGTGGCGGAACAGCGGCATGGTGGAGCAGTTCAGCTCCTTGGCAAGGGCTCTCGCGTTGATCGCCTCGATCCCCTCTCGCCGCAACAGCTCAAATGCCGCTGTAACGATATCTTCCTGTGTCAGCTTTTCTTTTGGTGGCATTTCCCTCTCCTGCAATAAATAACATGTGTTATTTTATGTAAGTATTATAACATGGGCCATCGGTTTTGTCAAGCCTTTTTTCAAAAAAAGCGGGGAAAAGGATCCCCTTTTCCCCGCTCCGCTTACCATTCGATCAGCAAAACCGCATTATTTTCAATTTTATCGGCATTCGGTGTCCACGAAAGGAGACGCTCGTTGTCGATGGTGTATATTCGAGCGTCCGTCAGATCCACGCCTTCCAGATCAAGCTCCTGTGTCTTCCCCGACAGATTGGAGATCATCAAGGCATTCTTTTTTCCGTCGGAAGCTGCTACCGCATACAGTTCATCCGTATCGCAGGTGAGCTCAACTTGATTGCCAAGCTGGTACAGTTTATTAAATGCCGCCAAAGCATAGTAACCGTGTATCGGCTTGTGTGTCTTGATATCAAACAAGGGACAGTAGGGGGCATGGTCCGTTTTCATATCATAAATGCAAAGAATGGAGGGAGAACGGTTTTGCATCCCCAGCATCATGGCGGCGATCTCGGCCCCATGGTGTCCCGTTCCGTATTCCTTGTTATAAGGATTCCACTCGTTTAGGTGATTTTCCAGTCCTGCATATCCCAGCTTTGCCAGCTCCGCCTCCAGAAACTCCGCCTGACGCAGGGTGTTTTTGGTGTTGGAATAACTGTGCCATGAAAAGAAATCGATCGGCGCGCCGTGTTCCTTGATATAGCTGAAAAAGCCGTAAAAAAACTCCAAAAAGTACTTATAAGAAGGATACTTTGCCTTTCTTTCCTCGGTCTCGGTGATCTCCCAAAAGCCGCAGGACGCGTATCCGCCAAATTTCAAATGAGGGAATCTCCCCTTTAAGTGCTTCGCCGCCACGGTATAAAATTCGTAAAACTGCTCCTTGGTACCGTTCCACATTTCTGATACGGGCAACGATTCCAGACGAAGATTATCGGGCTCGTTCCAGATCTCCCAATAGGTGATCTTATAAAAGAAACCGTCAGCCCACCCTTCGGTATAGTGAGCGATCACGTGCTCGCAGATCCTTGCCCACTTGGCAAAATCCTTGGGAGGATCGGTATGATAGGATTTGATATACGCGTAATTTTCGATGGTAATTCCGAGCCGAAAATACGGCTCCACCCCCGCATCGATCAACGCCTTCAGCAGATGATCGGTAAAGGCAAAGTCATAGCTTGCGGGATCGTTCTCATCCGCGTCAAAATTACGAAACAGATTCGGAATATCCACGTAGCAGTTTCCGCCGAACAGACCGCCTACGTCGTGCAATCGGGAATAAGGGATCCCCGCCTCGGTCAGATAATGGAAATATTTATCGCTTGCCGTTGAGATCACGGGAGGCTGACCGCCGCCGTGCATCGGCTTGATAGGTCCCACTTTATTTTGAAGATCAACAAATATATTAGCCATTGTTTCATATTCCTTTCCCAATCGTCTGTTTTATATGACTACATTATAGCTATCTTCAAAAAAAAATCAATTCCTTTTCTACCGAAAACTTTTCGATTTTAAATTTCATCATTCTTCTTATGTAACCGG
>JAZNVA010000005.1:0-9564 GCA_045592565.1 Eubacteriales bacterium
TCCTAAGCCCGCTTGGCCTCCGACTTTTAAAAGTCAAGTGCTCTACCGTCTGAGCTAGTGGGTCGTGCGCGTAGCGCTACCTATATATCATACCACAAATGCAGTGCAATGTCAAGATTTTTCTTTTTGTCATGTTGAACAAATCTTGAGCCCGCAGATGTGAAAAATGATTGAAAACGCCCAAAATTAACCCAGCTTTTCGATGGAATTTACCAGCAGAGCAATATTTTCGGGCAAAAGCTCGGGGAGCTGATGATGATCCTTATCCGACTCCTCGAAATCCTGTGTCCGAATGGAATTTCTCACCGCCCGCACCACCAGCTTGTCAAAGCCATGGCGCTTTTCCGGCTTCAGCTCGCCGCCGAAGCAATGCGCCCCCAGAGAAAGACGAAGATCTTTCGGGATCTGTGTCTCGACGTATTCGTCAAAGAGACGGGGATAGCCGCAACAGAAAAAGACGGCGGTGTGCTTTTCCGAGAGCGTCGTCTTGTGTTCCTTCATGTATTTTCGGATCAGCTTATTCGCCTTGCCCATATTGATGGAGCTGCCCAGCGCGATCACGTCAAACTCCTCGGGGGCGGGAGCCGCTTCCTTGATATCCATGCAAGTGACCGTATGTCTGGGGTGCAGCTTCTCCCGAAAGATCTGCGCGCACTCCGCCGTAGCTCCGCCTCTTGTGGCGTAAAGGATCAATATGTTCATGCGTAACACCTCCCATGAAAAACTGAGATCATTATACCTCTTTTTCCCCTGTTTGTCAAGGGAAAAAAGGATAGCCGCATAGCGGCTATCCTACCATATTATTATTTATATTGCTTATTCTTCCTCTCCCATGATCAGACCGTAGGTCTTATCGTGTCTCTTATAGACCACGCAGACCTTCTCGGTGGGATCCTCCTTGAACACGAAGAACTCGTGATCCAGCAGATTCATCTGCATGATGGCTTCCTCCACCGACATGGGCTTCAGCACGAAGCTCTTACGGCGGATCGTGAATTCGGGCTCCTCCTCAATGTCCTCTCCCGTATCGTAGATGCCCTGATCGAAGGCGCCGCTGCGCAGCTTCTTGGCAAGTCTTGTTTTGTTTTTGCGGATCTGGCGCTCGATGGCGTTCATAGCGCGATCCAGCGCGTTGCGGAAGGTCTCGTCCTGTACCTCGCTTCTGAAGATCGTCCCCGAGCAAACGATGGTGATCTCCAAGCACTTCTGGTTTCGTCTGGTACTGAGAGTAGCCGTGGCGGTGCATTCGTCGGAGAAGTACTTATCCAGCTTGGAGAGCTTCGTCTCGATGGTCGCCTTCATTTCTTCCCATACGTTCATTTGTCTGCCTACAATGGTAACTTTCATGTTCCTTCCTCCTTGAGCGTAGATACTGAGGAAATATCCTCAACTATAGTATAACACAGTCTTGTCTGTTTGTAAATAGTACATTATAATCTTTTTGAGTTGTTTTGAAAAATTGTATAAAATATACAATAAAATGAGGGCAAAAAAGCGAATTGCCATGTTCCGAGACAGAGCTCGACCGAAAATGTAAAATTATTGTGATAAGAATGGATTTTTTTGCCGATTTGTGGTATACTGAAGAAGTCGGAAAAAGAAAAGGGGGAGCGGCTGTATGGCATCTCTTACAAAGCAGGCGATCGTTGCGAGCTTTCTGAGGCTTTGCGCCAAAAAGTCGCCCGATCGGATCACCGTGCGAGACATCGTGGACGATTGCGAGATCAATCGAAACACCTTTTACTATTATTATCAAGATGTATACGCTCTTGTGGAAGAGGTATTCCTGCTGTGGGCGACGGAATTTTGCTGTGCTTGCGAGGGCGGAGAGGATCTGCGCGTCGGACTTCGAGCCCTGACCGATCGCGCGCTGGAGCATAAAAAGGCGGCGATCAACCTGATGCTGTCCTTTGAGGCGGGACTTTTGGAGGATTGTTGGCTGAGAGCTACCGCTGATTACTGGATCGGGTGGGTACGCCGCCGTGCTGCCGAGCGATCCGTAAGCGAGGAGTCGATCCGCTATGTGGGCATGACCTACGCCATCGTCTTTTGGGGGATCCTGCGGCGGTGGATCCGCGGCTCCATGAGGGAGGATGCCGAGAGAATGATCGGACGCTATTGCGCCGTTTGGCTGATGGGCGTGGACGACGCGCTTCTTCGGCATGAGACAAACCGTAATAAAAATGAGGAGGAAAGTGAGACATGAATATCGTCAAGCAGGCAAAGACCATTCATATCGTGGCATCGGCAGTGCTGCTGCTGTTGGGTTTCTTTATTCTCATTTTCCGTCCCGATCTGTTCCTGCTTCGCCTTCTGATGGGGGGCGCGTTTTTGCTGGTGGGAGCGTCCAAGATCTTCGGATATTTTTCCAATGACCTCTATAAGCTGGCGTTTCAGTTTGATCTGGCGCTGGGCGGCTTATCGGCTCTTGTCGGTGTGGTCATGTTGGTGCGGGGGAATCTTCAGCCCCAGACCGCATCCGGGATCGGCGCGCTCTACGTGTTGGCGGAATCCATGTTCAAGGTGCAGACCGCCCTTGACGCAAAAAAATTCGGCATGAGAAAATGGGTGTCCATTCTCATCGCCGCCATCGTGGTGGGAGCCGTGGGCGTCTTTCTTTTGCTCAATCCAATCGAGAAGGAGGTGGCGGGCTCGGAGCTGACCTTTCTGGGCGTCGCCTTCGTGCTGAACGCTTCTCAGAACATCTGGACCACGGCGTACACCGTTCGAGTCAAGGCAAAAAAGAAGCGGGTGGAGGAGCAGTACGAGAATTACCTTTGAACCGTTTTTAGAGCAATCCGAGTCGCTTTTGGCACGGATTGCTCCTTTTTTTCGAAAAGAAAAACATTCCAAAAGCGGAATCAAAATTAAGAGAAAAAATCAAAAAATACCAAAAATAATTCCAAAAAACTCGAAAAATATCGAAAAATGTTTCGCATTGTCCGTTTTATGACACAATATGTGTGCTATAATGAGGTCACAGAGGAAAGCCAAATCCAATTTTGGAAAAGGAGATCATCATGAACGGAATTATGAAACAGACAAGCATGAACGGATACGCGAGCTATGAGACGGCAGCCTATGAGCAAAGCCCAAATGAGCTGCCCGCTCCTCAGGAGCTGATGGGAAAATGTACCCGCTTTCAGATGATGACGATGGGCATCGCCCTGCTGATGTGCGCGGGGATCGTGCTGTACGCCCTTCTGACGGTTTGAACGGTTTTGCCCTTGATTTTTTTCTCACGGTGTGATACAATAAAGAAAAGGTAACGATCACGGAGTGAGAGGAGAGGCCTATGGCAAGAATGCCCAATCAAAAACTGAAGCTGATCTATCTGTCGCGGATTCTGCGAGAGCGGACGGACCGTTATCACGGGCTGACCTTGGCGGAGATCTCCGCCGCTCTGGGGGAGTACGGGATCAGCGCGGAGCGGAAAAGTCTATATGACGATATTGAGGCGCTGAAGCTGTGCGGCATGGACATCTGCACGGCGCGGGACAGCCACGTGCGATATTATCTGAGGGAGCATACCTTCGATCTGGCGGAGCTGAGACTCCTCATCGACGCGGTGCAGTCCTCCAAGTTTCTTACCACAAAAAAGAGCAATGAGCTGATCCGCAAGATCGAGTCCTTGGGAAGCCGCCACGAGGCGAGTCAGCTCCATAAGCAGGTGTTTTCCACCAATCGGGTAAAGACCGAGAATGAGGAGATCTTTCATAACATTGTCACCATTCACACGGCGATCGCCGAGAACCGAATGATCCGTTGCGTGTATTTTGAATGGAATTCCTATAAGCAGAGGATCCTGAGAAAGAACGGAGACGAGTACCTCATCAGTCCGTGGGCTCTGACGTGGGACAGCGAGTACTATTATCTGGTCGCCTACGATTCCGACGCGGGGATCATCAAGCATTTCCGCGTGGATAAAATGCTTAAGGTTCGGCTGATGGAGGAGAAGCGGGAAGGGAATGCGGCGTTTGAGGATTTTGATATGGCGATCTATTCCCAGAGAGTGTTCGGTATGTACGGGGGAGAGGCGCAGAACGTGCGGATCCTTGCGGATAATTCCTTGGCAGGGGTGGTTCTGGATCGGTTCGGAACCGACGTGACGATCCTCAATCACGGAGATACCTTTGAATTTTGTACCAAGGTAATGATCAGCCCTACCTTTTATTCTTGGGTGCTGGGCTTCGGTGGGAAAATGAAGATCCTCTCTCCTGAGCAGGTTGCCCGTGAGTGCGCCGCCATCGCCTGCGAGGTCGCGGAGCAATATCAGGACCTGTCCGACAGAAAAGAGTAGGATACCATATTGTCAAGCATCAAAAAGGCTGTTGCATCTGCAACAGCCTTTTCTTTCTTTGGGATTGATGATATCTGCTTACCGAATCTCCAGCTGTCTGCCCTCGTCGGGCTTTTCTTCCTCTTTGGGAAGGGTGATGGAGAGAATACCGTCCTTGTAGGAGGCGGTAATGTCCTCGGCGCGGATCCCGCTCAGATCAAAGGTGCGGCGGAAAGCGCCGTAGGTGCGTTCTCTGCGGATATAATTTCCGTTCTCGTTCTTGTCCTCGCTCTCACTCTTGTGCTGAGCGTGAACAGTCAGATAGCCGTCCTTGATCCGGACGTGAATATCCTCCTTGGAGAATCCGGGCAGCTCCGCTTCCAGAACATACGCCTGCTCGGTCTCGCGGATATCGGTGCGAAGGGCGGGGGCGGCTTGATGCTCGCCGAAGAAGCGGCGCTCCAGCTCCTCCATTTCCTTAAAGGGGTCGTAAGCGGCAAAGGCACGGGAGCCAAAGCCGAAGGGAATCAGATCAAACATAGCAGAATCCTCCTTCTTTTGATCGTTGTTTGTGTAAAATTTGCGGAAGATCGCTTTGCCGCGGGAGGCTGAGCTCAACACCTCGCCGCCGCGTTTCTTCTACGCATATAGGATACTACAAAAATGTGTAATTTTTATGTTCTTTTTATTTCGAAACTGTAAATATTAGCACTCATATAACAAGAGTGCTAATGCAAAGACAAAAGGAACGGGCGAAAGCTCGCCCGTTTCTGATGAAAAATTAGCAATCAAATGGATAACTTGCTATTTTTTTCTTAGCTGTTTGAATATCCTCCTCTACCTGACGCGTCAGCTCGTCCAGAGAACCGAACTTTCGCTCGGGGCGCATAAAATGCAGGAATTCCACCTCGATCTCCTTGCCGTAGAGATCTCCTTCAAAGCAAAACAGATGAGTCTCGGCGCAGAGCAGGGTGCCGTTCACGGTGGGACGGGTGCCTACGTTGGTGATCCCGAAAAAGGGACTCACCTGATCGGGGACACGGATACGGCTGACGTAGACGCCATAGCGAGGAACGGTGAGGGAGGCGGGGAAGATCTGGTTGACCGTGGGAAAGCCCAGCCGACGAGCAAGCTTCTGTCCGTCTACGACGGAGGCGCGAAGGGAATACGGTCTTCCGAGCGCGGCGGGGGCAAGCTCGGGCTTGCCTTCCGTTACCGCCTTTCGAATGGCAGAGGAGCTGACCTCGGCTCCGTCAGTGGAAACAGGCGGGAGAACGGTCAGACCGATCCCGTTCTCACGGCAGAGCTTGTCCAGAAGTGCTACGTTGCCTTCAGCGCGCGCGCCGAAGGTGTAATTGAAGCCGCAAATCAGATGCACGGCGCGTAAGCGCTCCGCAAGGAGCTTGAAGAAAAAGTCCTCGGGGCTCACGGCGCTGATCTGTTCGTCGAAGGGAATGTGCCACAGTCGCTCAATGCCCAGTGCCTCGATGCGAGCGGCTTTCTCCTCGGGGGAGGTGAGCAGAGAGACCGAGTTGGGAACAAAAAAATTCCTCGGCGGCTGAGTAAAGCTCAGCGCGGCGGGGGTACAGCCGAGATCAGCGGCAAGCTCGCGCGCCTTGGAAAGAACGGCGGCGTGTCCGCGATGTACGCCGTCAAAGCACCCCAAAGCCACCGCGCACGGAGTGGGCGCGGGCGAGAGAAAATTGGAATAGATCGTCATAAAACCTACCTTTTGGTGTTGGAATCATTCGTTTTCTTCATTATACAGCAGAGGGGACTGTTTGTCAAGAATTTGTCAATAAAAAGTATGAGAGCCCTGGGGTTTGTTAAATTTTTAACTTGCGGAAATGCGGTTGACAAGGGACTTTTATCTATGGTATAATAAGATGTGAATAATGGAATTTCATTGATTCGGAGGAAGATCTTATGTCGATGTTTCACTTACACGGTGTTCATCTGAAGCACCGCAAAAATACGGCAGAGTCGGTTCCCGTTCGAATGCCGATCCCGAGGACGGTCACGCTTCCCATGTCTATGCATATCGGCGCCCCCGCGATCCCTGTGGTCAAGGTGGGAGAGACGGTGAAGGTAGGACAGCTTGTGGGCGAGGCGGCGCAGGGCTTGTCATCCCCTGTCTATTCGGGAGTATCGGGAACTGTGAAGAAGATCGACGAGATGGTGGTCAGCTCAGGCGCAACGATCCGCACGGTCTTGATCGAATGTGACGGAGAGCAGACGGTGAGCGAGACGGTAACGCCGCCCACGGTCACCAACCGTGAGGAATTCTTAGCGGCGGTAAGGGAGAGCGGCATCGTCGGTCTCGGCGGCGCGGGATTTCCCACCACGGTAAAGCTGAGCGCTGACGTGAGTCGGATCGATACCATCGTGGTCAACGGGGCGGAGTGCGAGCCCTATATCACCTCGGATACAAGGACTATGCTGGACGAGAGTGCGCTGGTGGCGGAGGGCATTGCCCTGCTGATGAAATATTTGGAGACCGATCGCTGTGTCATCGGGATCGAGAAAAATAAGCCTGCCTGTATTGCCGAGATGAGACGTGTCACAGCGGAGATGACGGGTGTGACGGTAAAGACACTTCCCTCGGTCTATCCGCAGGGAGGAGAAAAGGTTCTGGTCTACCATACGGTGGGCAGAGTCATCGGGGAAGGTAAGCTTCCCTTGGATTGCGGTGTGATCGTCATCAACTGCACCACCCTCGCCGCCATCGCCCGCTATATCCGTACGGGTATGCCCTTGGTGGAGCGGTGTGTGACAGTGGACGGCTCGGCGGTGGCGGAGCCGAAGAACGTGATCGTTCCCATCGGAACGTCGGTGATGGATCTGTTGGAGTTCTGCGGCGGATTTTCGCAGGTTCCGAGAAAGATCCTCTACGGAGGCCCCATGATGGGCGTGGCGCTGGCGGATCTGTCTATGCCGATCCTGAAGCAGACCAACGCCATTCTCGCCTTTGGTCGCAAGGAGGCGACACCGCCTCCCGCAAGTTCCTGTATCAAGTGCGGCAGGTGCATGGAGCATTGCCCCTTCGGGCTGTCTCCCGTGGAGATCGCCAAGGCGTATGAAGCGCAGGACGGAGCGGCTCTGGAGAAGCTGAAGGTCAATTTGTGCATGGAGTGCGGCTGTTGCAGCTACGTCTGTCCCGCCAAGCGCAATCTGGTTCAACAAAATAAGCTGGCGAAGGGGATCCTTCGGAGCTATCAAATGAAGAAGGGAGGAGGACGCTGATGGATCACAGTATGTTGTTGGTATCTCACGGACCTCACGTGCGGTCGGGCAATACCACGCAGAGGATCATGCTGGACGTGATCATCGCCTTGCTTCCCGCCCTCGTGGCTTCCGTGGTGATCTTCGGTTGGCGGGCGTTGGCGGTCACCGCGCTTTGCGTGGCGTGCTGTGTGTTCTTTGAATGGGGTTTTGAGAAGCTCTGCAAGCGAGAGAACACCGCTGCCGATCTGTCTGCCGCGGTCACGGGAATCCTTCTTGCCTTCAATCTGCCCGTGGGAATTCCTCTGTGGCAGGCGGCGTTCGGCTGTCTTGTGGCGATCGTCGTAGTCAAACAGCTCTTTGGAGGGATCGGAAAGAATTTTGCCAATCCCGCCATTACAGCCCGTATCGTTCTGTTGCTGTCCTTTGCGGGCAGTATGTCGGATTTTTCGACGAAAAACGATGCGATCAGTGGCGCAACACCCCTGACGGCTCTGGCTGGGGGTGCCGATACCCCTTCTTATCTCGATCTGTTCCTCGGTAAGCACGGGGGAAGCCTTGGAGAGACCTGTGTGCTGGCTCTCCTGTTGGGAGGCGCGTATCTGCTGATCCGCCGTGTGATCAGCTGGCATACTCCCGTGGCGTTCGTGGGAAGCGTATTCCTGTTTACTTATTTGTTGGGAGAGGATCCCGTGTTCCATATCCTCAGCGGAGGACTTATGCTGGGTGCCCTCTTTATGGCGACCGATTATTCCACCACCCCGCCTACCAAGTGGGGAAAGGTGATCTTCGGCGTGGGCTGTGGCGTGATCACCGTGCTGATCCGCGTATTCGGAAACTACCCTGAGGGCGTTTCCTTTGCTATTCTGTTTATGAATATCCTGACTCCTTATATTGCCGCATGGACGCGGAGAAGACCCTTTGGAGGTGCGAAGTCATGAAAGCAAAACGAATGAACGCGTCTTTGAAGAGCTTGATCGTCCTGTTCTCCATCTGTCTTGTGATCGCCGTGGCAATGGCGGCGATCAATGAGATCACCGCGCCTAAGATCGCGGCGGCTGAGGCGGCGGCGGAGCAGGCGGCTCTGCAGAAGGTCCTTCCCGAAGCGGAGGGCTTTGAGCAAGTGGAGGGTGACTACGCGGAAACGGTCGCCTCGGTCTGGAAAGCTACCAATGGGTGCGGCTACGCCGTGATGCTGTCTGCCAAGGGCTACGACAGCTCCAAGCCCATGTCGGTGGCGGTGGGACTGGACGGAGAGGGAAGGATCCTTTCCTGCTTCGTGGTGTCCGCATCAGGTGAGACTACGGGAATCGGTACGAAGGTGACCGAGGAATCCTTCCTGTCACAGTTTGCGGGAAAGGACGAGGCGCTGACGGGCGTGGACGCCATCAGTGGCGCCACGATCTCCTCCTCCGCGTTTATTGATGCGATGTCTGACGCCTTCGACGCGGTGAAGCTGGCAAAGGAGGTGGACGCATGAGCAGATGGAAAAACCTTCTGAAGGGAATTATCAAGGAAAATCCCGTTCTGGTGTTGGTTCTGGGAACCTGCCCCACCTTGGCGATCACCACCTCGGTGATCAACGCGTTGGGTATGGGCGTTGCGGCGACGTTGGTCCTGCTTTGCTCCAATATGGCGATCTCGGCTCTGCGGAAGGTGATCCCTCCGCAAGTGCGGATCCCTTGCTATATCGTCCTGATCGCGGGCTTCGTTACCATGGTGGAAATGCTGATGCACGCCTTTCTGCCGTCTCTTTACGAGGCGCTGGGAATCTTCCTGTCCCTCATCGTGGTAAACTGTATCATTCTCGGCAGAGCCGAAATGTACGCGAGCAAGCACGGCGTTCTCGATTCCGCCATCGACGCGGTGGGAATGGGCATCGGCTTTACCCTTGCGCTGTTCGTCATGGCGTCGATCCGTGAGATCTTCGGAAAAATGCCCACCGCTGAGCAGGTCAAGGAAATGCTCTCTAAGGTGGAAATGAATATCGACGAGTTTTACGCCCTTTACGGTGAGAAAAAGATCCGTGACGCCGTGCTTTACGCAAAGGATATCAAGGATCG
>JAZNVA010000006.1:0-9101 GCA_045592565.1 Eubacteriales bacterium
CTTGCCCGTGGGGATCTCCTTCTATACCTTTCAGGCGCTGTCCTACGTTATTGACGTGTACCGCAGGGAGACGGCGGCGCAGAAAAGCCTTGTGGTGTTTGGCGCGTACGTATCCCTCTTTCCTCAGCTGGTGGCAGGTCCGATCGTTCGCTACGGGGAGATCGACAGTCAGCTTCGGGGGCGAGCCCATACCGCCGAGCGGTTTGCCTCGGGCATAGCCCTCTTTTGCGCAGGACTTGCCAAAAAGGTCCTCCTTGCCAACGGAGCAGGGGAGCTTTGCGATTCCTTGGGAGCGTCGGCAGGAATGGAGACGGCGCTTGGCGTCTGGCTGTGGCTGATCCTCTTTGCTTTTCAGATCTATTTTGACTTTTCGGGATACTCGGACATGGCGACAGGACTCGGACGGCTGTTCGGCTTTGAATTTCCGAGAAATTTTTTCTATCCTTACGTGTCGGAGAGCATCACCGACTTCTGGCGGCGTTGGCACATGACGCTGTCGGGGTGGTTTCGTTCTTACGTTTATATTCCCCTGGGGGGGAACCGTCATGGACGGGGCAGGACCTACCTCAACCTTTTCGTGACTTGGTCGCTCACGGGACTCTGGCACGGAGCGAGCTGGAATTTTCTTGTGTGGGGGCTCTGGTTTTTTCTGCTTCTTGTGGCGGAGAAGGCGTTTCTTCTCCGTCTGCTTCAAAAAATCCCCCTCTTTGCTCGGCGGGGATATGCTCTGCTCCTTGTTTTGCTGGGGTGGCTGATCTTTTCTGCCGACGGACTGTCGGCGGGAGAGCTTCTCGCCCGCGGGGGGCGACTGTTCGGGCTTGGCGCGGCGGGGTGGAGCGATCCCGCGGTGACCTACGAGCTGCTTCGTAATCTTCCGTTTTTGCTTCTTCTTTCGGTGGGCAGTACGCCCCTTGCCGCCCGTCTGTGGGCGCGGCTTTGCCTCCGTTTGCCGAGGACGGCAGATGCGGCGCGGATCCTTCTGTGCCTCGCCTCTTTGGTGCTCTGCACAGCTTATCTTGTCAATTCGGGATACAATCCCTTTCTATATTTCAGATTTTAAGTGGAGTTATGTATGGTCAAGCTTTTTTTAAAACGGTTTTCGGGGAACGGCCGTTCCCTGAGGGATCCCGCAACCCGTCGGGCGTGCGGCACGGCGGTAAGCGCGGTGGGGATCCTTTCCAACGTATTTCTTTCCGCCATCAAGCTGCTGGCAGGTGTTCTGTCGGGCTCTATCGCCATTACCGCTGACGCGGTAAATAACCTCTCGGACGCGGGAAGTCAGGTGGTGTCGCTGATCAGCTTCAAGATCTCCGCCAAGCCCGCCGACCGAGATCATCCCTTCGGACACGCCCGTATTGAATACGTGGCGTCCATGATCGTCTCCTTTCTGATCCTGCTGGTGGGCTTTGAGCTGATGAAGGAATCGGTATTGCAGATCGTTACCCCGACGGATATCGTTTATTCGACGGCGGTGCTGATCATTCTGGGTGTTTCGGTTGCCGTCAAGCTTTGGCTTGCATACTTCAATTACCTTGTAGGAAAACAGATCGATTCCTCGGTGATCCGCGCCACGGCGGCAGATAGCCTGTCCGACGCGGTCGCCACCGCTGTGGTCCTTGTTTCGGCGTTGGTGGCAAGGGGAACGGGCATTCGTCTGGATGCCTATATGGGCGTCGCGGTGGCTGTGCTGATCATGGTGGCGGGAGTAAAGACTCTGAACGATACCAAAAACTCGATTCTGGGGGGCGCCCCCGATCCCGAGGTGGTAGAGGGCATTGCCGCCCTTGCCAAGGAACACGATGAGATTCTGGGGATCCATGATATGGTGGTCCATTCCTACGGTCCGGGGAACGTGATCGCATCCTTCCACGTCGAGGTGGACGGAGCCGCTAACGTTTTCGTTACCCACGACGTGATCGATACAGTGGAGAAGCGCATCTGGCAGGAGCTGGGTGTTCGCGCCACCGTACATATGGATCCCATCGTCACCGATGACGAGCGGGTATCCCAGCTTCGGGCTGTGATTGCCGCTCTGGTACGCGAGGAGGACGCGCGGCTGACCATTCACGATTTTCGGTTTGTGGAGGGGCATACCCACTCCAATCTGATCTTTGACGTGTGCGCCCCCTTTGAGTTGAAGACCGACGACGAGGGGATCAAGCGCGCCATCAGCACACGGATCAGTCGGCTGGACCCTACGTATTTTGCGGTGATCACCGTAGATCGCCAGTAAGAGGAGCGAGAGAATGAAGGGCAAAACAGAAAGAAAATACGGACTTGCGTGTCTGGCGCTTTTGCTGATCGCCGCCATGCTGATCGCTCCCGTGGGAGCGGTGCTCTCTCCCCGCTTGAGCGGGGCGCCGCAGACGGCGACGGATCCTTTGGATTTCAGTGATCCCAACTCCATCAAGACCGAGCGCTCCGCGGGAGAGCTTCTGGCGGCGCTTCTGTCAGCGCTGGACCGAGGGGAAAGCATGAGCGAGGCGGAGCGGGCGTATCTCAACCGCTATTGCGGAGAAAAGCTGTATTATACCGCCCTTTTGCCGGGAGATCTGGTAGAGGTAGAGGTGGCAGTGGGGGGCGAGGAGATCGCCGTGGAGGCGCGTACGCATACTTTGCAGGGAAGAAACGGCAAGACCGTAACGTGGATCCCCGTATCGGCGACCTACGGCGCGCAGACCAAGCTCCTCACAGAGGGAAAGGGAGTCTTTTCCCGTACTGCGGGTGAGGAGGATCTGGTTTCGGTGTCCTATCGGGGCGAGGTGAAGCTACCCGAGGGCGTTGCCAATCTGCTTCTGAACTACGCCTACAGCGATCTGGAGCAGGCAAGAGAGGTCACGGCGAGGCTGGAAGCCTATCGGCAGGAATATCCTCTCTGGCAGGCAAATCAGCAGGCGTGGGCGGACTATGAGCTCGCGCTGGAGGAATACGGATTGAAGACACAGACCTACGGGGAAGCCCTGCGGCTCTGGCAGGACAATCAGGACGCATGGGTGAAATACGAAAAGGACAAAGCCGCCTTTGACGCCAACAAGCAGGCGTGGAGCGCCTACCGTCAGGCATGGAATACCTACGTCAACAGCGCGGAATACAAGGAATATCTGCGGGCGGACGGGGAATATCAGGAGATCCTCACGAATCAAAGTCGGATCCGCACCGCCATGATGGCGATGGAGAGCATCTATCTCAAGCCCGAGGGGGTTCGGGATCTTTATTCCGCTCTGCAAAACTCCGAGCTTGTGGTGATGTTTGAGCGATACAAGGGCGTTCTTATCACCAGCGGCGGCGTCAAGGAGAAGGACATTACCGATATGCGGAAGCGTTCCGACCGCCTCAACGAGCTGTTGGGGCTGTATGCCGAGGAGCGCGCCGTATCCGAGCAGGCGGCGTTTACCTTCTATCGGGAAAATTATCGGGAGATCAGCGAGCTGTTCAACGGCTTGTATCAGAATATGTCCGACGTGCTGACGGGAACGGTCTACAATCTCATGTGCGGAAAGCTGGACGGTGAGTACGGCGCGGGGACCGAGATGGCGCGCTATAAGAAATGGCGGATCAAGAACGTGCTCTGCCATATCTATCTGATCTGTCTGTGTCTGGACGACAGCAAGACTCCTGACAGTCAGTGGTGGTTCTTCAACGACGTGGGAGACAGACATCCTTATTATTTTGGGGATCTGTTGGATCAGCGGCTGATTATTGCCGACAGCAACGCATCGAACCCGCAGGATATGGTATGGAGGGAGATCCCCTCGGAGATCCCCACGCCTCCCACAGCCCCTAAGCAGCCCGAGCAGGCGGAGATGACCGCGGGCCCCGCGCAGCCTGCCGCCAAGTGGGATAAGCCTGTGGCACCGATCCCCCCAACCGAGCCCGCCCCCAAGTGGGCGGAGCCTACGCTGCCTCAGGGCGTGGAGATCCTTGCGCGGGTGACCGCCCTTTCGGGTGTCACCATAGAAGAACGGCAGGAGATCACGGGCGACGTGACGGTTGCTCTGCCCTCGGTGTCGGTGACAGCGAGAGCCGACCGCCCCGTGGTACACGGCGCGGACGGACAGGAGCGGACCGATCTGGATCCTTACGATCTGCCCGAAACGCTCCCCCCCTACGAGGACGAGCAATATACCTATACCTTTGTTTGCTGGTCGGCATCTCCGAGCGAGAGACTTCCCGTCACGGCGGACAGTAAGCATATCTATCCCATCTATACTCAAGCGCCCAGAGAATATGAGGTGATCTTCTCGGTGGCGGGCACGGAGCATATCCGTACCTTCCGTTGGGGCGAGACTCCTGTCTTTGACGGTTCCACGGCAAAGGCAAGCGACATGCAGTACGATTACGCCTTTTCCGAGTGGAATCCCCCTCTGGAGACGGTACGGCGGGAGGGAATGCGGTTTGAGGCGGTCTATACCGCCGCCCTACGCTCCTATGAGGTGACCTTTGACCTGGGGTATCGAACGGTCTCCCGTTTCTTCCCCTACGGTACGGTGCCCGCCTGTCCCGTCTCTGTAGAGACCTTTGTGTCGGGCAACCGAATCTATGAATTTACGGGCGCGTGGAATCCCACTCTCGCCGCTGTGGAGGGCGCCGCCCTTTACCGAGCCGAGTTTTCCTCCCGCCCTCTGACGCAACAGCCCGTGGGCGGAGAGCCTCAGGTATCCGAGGGCGCCATCTCCTATACCGTGACCGTTCAGGGGGAGCAGGTGTCCATCGGGGAGCTGTTCACCTATGCCAAGGCGCAGGGAAAGACCGTAGCGGTGATCTTTGCCGATGCCGACGCGACGGTGTCCTTTGATACCGACGCCATGAGAAATATGAATCCGACAAGCGGCGTTTGCCTGACTCTGCGCCGTACTGACGATGGGGCGGGTACCACCTTCGCGCTAAAGATCACCAATTCCCAAGGGGTGGCGATGCTCAGCGCGGACGGGATCCGTCTGTCCTATCAGTTAGAAAAGGAGCCCGAGGGAGAGCTTTCGGTGACCGCCCGTTACGCGGGGGGCTCGGAGCAATCCCTGAACTATAACAGAGAGGGAAAGACGGTGGAATTTTCGGTGGTGACCAATGCCACCTATCGAGTCGAGCGGATCTATCGGCTGACGGCGGTACAGGGGGAGAGCGGAAGGTTTTACACCGATAAGAGCAGCTATCGCGCGGGAGAGAAGATCACGCTCAGCGCATTTCCCGACGCCGGATATCGGGTGGGCTCTGTCACCCTGAAGGATCCCGCCACGGGAAAGACCGTGACGGTGACGTCTCTTGACGAGCTGACCATGCCCGCCTTTGACGCGGAGCTGACGGTGGAGTTCGCGCCGATCCTTTATACGGTGGAGTTCCTCTATCACGGCGGCTCTGCCAAGGAGACCTACAAGCGGGGAGAGATGCCCAAGATCCCCACCATCGAGACCTCTTACGAGGAGGACGGATATTTCTATACCTTCCTCGGATGGGATTCTCCTGTAACCATCGTAACGGAGGACGTGACGTATACCGCTACCTACTACAGTGTTCCCGTAGAGGAAAAGAGCGACAGCGGCGAGGGAGGCGCGTGGGGACGGATCCTTCTGCGTTTCGGCTTGCCCGCGCTTCTGGTCCTTGTGGGGATCGGAACGGGAATTACCGTGCCTCTTGTGATTCGGAGCAGAAAAAAGAAAAAGCGGCGTCAGGTACAGACGCGCGCCGAGGAAGAAGGAGGACAGAGCGATGAATGAGCGCTTTGAGCGAGAGGCTCTTTTGTTGGGAGAGGAGGCGGTAGAACGCCTGAGCCGCTCCCGCGTGGCTCTGTTCGGTCTGGGCGGTGTCGGAAGCTGGGCGGCGGAGGCGTTGGCGCGAAGCGGCGTGGGAGAGATCGAGCTGATCGACTCCGACGTGGTCTCCCTGACCAATATCAACCGCCAGATGTGCGCGCTGGAGGATACGGTGGGACGTCCCAAGGTCGAGGTAGTGGCGGAGAGATTGCGCAAGATCAATCCCGCCATACGCCTTACCTGCCGACAGGAATTTTTCCTGCCCGAGACGGCGCACGCCTTTGATTTCACTACCTACGATTACGTGATCGATGCCATTGATACCGTGTCGGGAAAGATCGCCATCGCCCAGCTGGCGGCGGCGGCAGGAGTGCCTATGATCAGCTGTATGGGAACGGGAAATAAGTGCGATCCCACGGCGTTTCGGGTGACCGATCTGGAAAAGACCACAACCTGTCCTCTGGCGCGCGTCATGCGCCGAGAGCTGAAAAAAAGAGGGATCCGCCATCTGCGGGTGGTGTATTCCGAGGAGATCCCCATGACGCCCGTGAGGGAGTGCGAGACCGAGCAGGGAAAGCCCATACCCGGCAGCCTTGCTTTCGTTCCCCCCGTGGCGGGCTTCATTGCCGCTTCGGAGGCGGTAAAGACCTTGATCGGCAGTCCCGATCGGAAGGGAGAGCTATGAGTAAGATCGTCTGGCGAGGCGGCGCGCTGACCGCCCCCGTTCCCCCCTGCATGGTGACCTGCGGAGAGGGAGAGAATGCCAATATCATTACCATCGCGTGGACGGGGATCATCAATACCGTCCCGCCCAAGACCTATATTTCGGTGCGCCCTACCCGCCACTCCTATGAGCTGATCCGTCAGTCGGGGGAGTTCGTTGTGAATCTGACGCCTACCGATCTCATTCGCGCCGCCGACTATTGCGGCGTGCATACAGGACGGAAGGTGAAAAAGTTTGAGCGGTGCGGACTGCATCCCGTACCCGCGTCGCAGGTCTCCTGCCCGTTGATCGAGGAGAGCCCGCTGTCGCTGGAGTGTCGCGTCACCGACGTGATCGAGCTGGGAAGCCATCATATGTTCCTTGCGGACATCGTGGCGGTGGACGTAGAGGAGCGTCTGGTGGACGGCGAGGGAAAGCTGCATCTGGAACGCGCGGGACTTGCCGCCTTTGCCCACGGCGAATACTTTGAGCTGGGCAAAAAGATCGGCACCTTTGGCTTTGCGGTGAAAAAGAAGCGGAAGAATCGGAAATAAGAAAAGCGGCACCGGTGGATAAAAAATCCATCCGTGCCGTTTTCGGTATTTTTTACAAATATCAATCTTCTTCGGGATCGTTGAAATAGTCCCGATCAAAAAATTCGGACAGCGTCATGCCCGCCCCCTCGCAAAAACGCTTGACGGTGATGACCTTGGAGCATTTTGTTCTTCCCTTGACAAGGTCGTAGATTGCCGAGGGGGACATTCCGCCCTTCAGACAAAGATCGCAAATATTGCTGTTGCGAGCCTCGCAAATTTCTTCTATTCTTTTCAAAATCGCTTCGTTTAACGTCATCATATGATCCTACCTATATTTTGTGGAGTTCCACAATTATTATAGGCAAATGCTCAAAAAATCTCTCGTGGAGTTCCACGATATTGACAAATTTCCTATGGCGCGGTATAATAGACTCACCAATCGTGGAATTCCATGAACAAGTGGAGGCTGTATGACGATCTCGTTTATAGGACACGCGCTCGTACCGCAAAAAGACAAGGTCGGGGAGCAGGTTAAGAAGCAAATACGAAATTCCATAGGAGAGGATCGGCGGGTTGTTTGCTATCTGGGCGGGTACGGCGATTTTGATGAAATATGCGCTTGCTCTTGTCGTGAATTGAAGCGGGAATTTGAGAAGCTGGAGCGTATTTACGTTACCCCCTATATGACCTCGGCGGAGCAAAGAAGGATTAAAGAAATGCAAGATCGGGGACTGTGCGACGGATCCTTGTATCCGCCGCTTGAAAACACGCCGCCGCGATTTGCGATTTCCAAACGAAACGAATGGATGATCGATCAGGCGGATCTGATCATCGCATACGTAAACCGCAGCTATGGGGGCGCGTATCAATCGCTTCAAATGGCAAAACGCAGGGGGAAGAAAATCGTCAATATTTGTGATTTCCTTGACCCTTTGGCTTCGCGATGAAAAAGAAGCGGAAGAATCGGAAATAAGAAAACGACGCTTATGGGGTTCCATAAGCGTCGTTTTTCTGTTGTATCACGTCCTCCGCCGGAGCGACGGGGTTCTATATAGATTTTTGTGACATCCGCCACACGCGAAGCGTGTCATTCTGAGCGTGGAAAGAATATTGGCATTCCTTACACAAAGAGTCGAAGAATCCTTTTGCCGAAGGCAAAATTCCACTCGCTTTCGGAGGTCGGAAGGGGAATCCCCTTCTTTTGGGGGTGGCACGAGCGAAGCTCGTGAGACTTGCAAAGCAAGTCCAGATCCTTTGATCTGTTTGTGTACCGTTTCCCCCGCATAGAACTCGGCTCAGGATGACAGACTTGCTACGCAAGTCGTCACAAACCTTCGGTTTGCGCATTGTCACAAGCCTGCGGCTTGCGTATGAGCGCGGCTCGGTCACGCCACACGCGAAGCGTGTCATTCTGAGCGTGGGAAGTATATTGGTATTCCTGACACAAGGAGTCGAAAAATCTTTTTGCCGAAGGCAAAATCCCACTCGCTTTCGGAGGTCGTAATTCCCCCTGTCGTTTGCAAAGAAGTCTGCTTCGCAGACAGATCCTTCGATCTGTTTGTGTACCGTTCCCCCCGCGTAGAACTCGGCTCAGGATGACAGACTTCGCGTTGCGAAGTCGTCACAAACCTTCGGTTTGCGCGTTGTCACAAACCTTCGTTTTGCGCGTGACGCGCCGAGACACAAAAGGGGGACGACTCACGGAGTCGTCCCCCTCGGCAATTTTCTGAAAAACCGCCGTCTTGCGTTATTTGATTTCGATCGCCTTACCGCCCGCAAGGGTGATGTTATGAACCGCCTGCGTGGTGAACTTGTTGGCAACGACCGTCAGAGGCTTATCCAGCAAGCCCGATGCAAGGATCGTCAAGCGTCCTGCGCTTGCGGGAACCAGTCCCTTTTCCTTCAGGGCGCCAAGCGTTACCGTCTCACCCGCCTCGAAGTTGTCCTCCAGTACCTGAAGCCGTACGCGCACCTCAGGTCCCGTGGAAGCCTCTCTCCGTACGGGAACGGGAATGGGCTTGGGCTCGGGAACGGCTACCGTCTCCTCCTTCGCGGGAGCTGCGGGGGTCGGAGCCTGATCCTTTGCCTTCTTCTTTGCCATGAAGCCGAAGAAGA
>JAZNVA010000007.1:0-8851 GCA_045592565.1 Eubacteriales bacterium
TCTCTCGACATTCATCCATGTGGAGAGCCAAAGGCTTTTCACACAGCACGTGCTTGCCCGCCTTCAGGGCGGCGCAAACCTGTTCCAGGTGAATGTGATCGGGGGTGGTTACCAGAATACCGTCAATGGTCTCGTCCTTCAACATCTCCCGATAGTCGGTGCTGTAATTCTTAACGCGGTACTCCTCCGCAGTCTTTTTCAGCAGCTCCTCGTTGGTGTCGCAGATTGCCGCAATCTCTGCCTTTCCTCCGCGGACAATACCCTGCATATGCAGCTTACCGACGCCAAGTCCAATAACACCAAGTTTAATCATTTCTCATTCCTCACTTTCTGTACAGTGCTCTGTTCTCTGCCAGAATACGGTCACGCTCCATAGAACGGATTCGTCTCATCGCCTCGATGGTCATCTGCCATACCTTTTCGGGATTCTCCGCACGATAGTCGTTAGACTCTGCTCCCGCATAGCTCCATGCCAGAATGCAACGAGCGCCCGCATCATATGCCGCCTCGGTTGCCTGGATGATCGTCTCCTCAGTTCCCGCCTTGTGGGCATAGGTCTGGATCCAAAGGTTGTGCTCCTTGTTGTTTGCCGTGGTGATATCCATCATCTTTTTGGTGCGCTCGTAAACGTACTGATATACGTTCTTGCAGCTCTTGCTGCCCGACCAATAAGGATCGGTTCCGATATTGTCCATGTAGGGCAGATCGCACAGCTTCTTGATCTGCTTCAAATCCGCCTCAAAGAAGTCGCGGGGCATCAGACACGTAGAGTTCTTCATCCCCAGATTCTTCGCGTACTCGGTCACGTCGCGGAAGAAGTCCGCCATAGAGTCCATGCGGAACTCCATTGCCTCATCATTCATCAGCAGAGGCATCGGATGGCCGTACTTTTCCTCAAACAGCTTCTTACATACGGGGCAGCAGCAGGTATAGAGCTGACCCTCTTCTCCCGCTCCCTCATATTTTCTCAAGGGCAGACAGGGCTCGTCCCAGAAAATGGTGGTCACGTTCATATCCGCAACGACCTCCAGCCAGTCGTGAACGAACTTGCGGAAATCAGGATTGTTAAAGCAGACCTGCGTGGGGTGCATCTCGCCGTTGCTGAGCACCATGTGCGCCTCGGGATGCACGGAAAGGAAGTGGGATTTATCTCCGGGAGATCCTGCCAGTCCCCAGTTATCCATCCAGACCTCAAGTCCCGCGTCATTGGTCATTTTACAAATGTCCTTAATAACCTTTCCATGACGCTCCCAGTCGGTATGGGTCAGCATATGGACAACGATATCCATGTCCGCCTTTGCCATCTCTGCCAGATCGGCACGATAATGATTGGGCATACGGTTGCCATGATAAGCAACGCCCGTTTGTAATGTTCTGCGACTCATAAAAAATCCTCCTCGTGTTTAGTTGGTTTATTTTAAAAACTGATTTCTGTTTTCCGACAAAATGCGGTCACGCTCCATGGCGCGGATCCGAAGGAAGGCTTCCTCAGTCATACGCCATGCTCTTTCGGGATTTGCGGAGCGATAGCTATTGGACTCGCCTGCCGCGAAGCTCCAGGAAAGAATACACCGTGCGCCCGCGTCGTACGCCGCTTCGGTGGCTACGATGATTTCATCCTCTTCTCCGGCGGGATTGTCATGTGTCTGGATCCAGATGTTGTGATCCTTCCCCCTTGCACCAATGGCTTCCAGCGCTTGCTTGGATCGGGTATACACATACTCATAGGGATGGAAGCTTCCATGCTCCGCGATCCAATCGGGGTCAATTCCGCCTGTGCTGTAGTAGCCCGCCCAATACGGATCAAATCCGATATTGGTGAGATACGGAAGCGCGGACAGACGCTTCACACGCTCCATATCCTTCTCGAAGAACACGCTCGGCACCATACACGTGGAGCTGTTGATCCCCAGCTTACCCGCATATTCTGTCACGTCGCGGAAGAAGTCCTGCATGGTATCCATAGCAAAATCAATCGCATCCTCATCACGAAGCAAAGGCTGAGGCTTTCCGTACTTCTCCTCAAACTTCTTCTTGCAAACGGGACAGCAACAAGCATAATACCGATCGTTGCTCCCCTTGGCGATCCGCTTGGTTGGCACGTTAGGTTCATCCCAAAAGAGCATTTTTACGTTCATGTCGGCAACCGTCTCGATCCAATCGTGAACAAAGCTCCGAAAATCGGGATTATTCAGGCAAACCTTATACGGGTCCATTTCCCCATTGCTATAGATCATATGGGCTTCAGGATGAGCGGATAAAAAGTGCGATTTGTCGCCGGGCACTCCATTCAGCCCCCAGTTGTCCATCCAAACCTCAAGACCTGCTTCCTCGGTCATTTTACACATATCCTTGATCACCTTGGCATGCCGTTCCCAGTCGGTATGGGACAGCATATGCACGACGATGTCCATATCCGCGCGTCTCATGATCTCCAAATCGGTACGGTAATGAGAAGGCATACGGTTTCCGTGATAGGCAACACCCGTTAAAAGACTTCTTTTGCTCATATCGTGTCTCCTTCATTCTTTTTTTTAATTATAGCAAAGATATGAACATATGGCAATGAAAGATAGATAAAACAATTTGAAAAAAAGATAAGTATTGTTTTATTTTTCTTGAAAAACGCTCTTGTTTTTTATTTATTTTTATGATAAAATAAAAATAGCCTTAAAAAGGAGCCGATCAAAATGTATATTGACGAGGTTTTACGTACCTTTCACACCATATCGGGCATGACCGTAGGTATCTACGACACCCAATTTCGTTGCACCCACAGTGTTCTGGAGACCGTGGCATTCTGCAATCTGATTCAAAAATCAAAGACCTGCATGGCAAAATGCATCCAATCCGACCGAGATGCTCTTGCGCAGGTTGCCGAAACAGGAGAGCCCTATATTTACAGCTGCCCATTCGGACTGTTTGAAGCGATCTATCCCATTCGAGAGCAGGACGCCATCATCGGGTATCTGATCGTGGGCCCCGCCTTTCGACGGGAATCGGACACCGAGGAATTCCCCATATCCCAAGCCATATCCATTGATCCCTCGCTGAATCAGGAAACACTACGCGTGGGGATCAACGAGGTACACCGCTACACCAAGGAGGAGCTGGACGGCTTCTGCCGCACCCTTTCCATCTTTGCGGAATACATTGAAAGCAACCATCTCCTATCAGGAGATCAGCGCTCTCTTGGACAGCTGATCAAGCAATACGTGCGAAAGAATCTGGGCAACAAGATCACCCTCAAGGGGATGAGCCAGAATCTTCATTGCAGTACCGTAACCCTCACCGAAAGCTTTCGACGGGAATACGGCATGACCATCATGCAGTACACATTGGAACAACGAATGAAGATGGCGGAGCAGCTGCTTCTCGCCAATACCGTTACCGTCACGGAGATCGCCGAGCGTTGCGGATTCCCCGACGTGGAATATTTCTCTAAATGCTTTAAGGAGACTCACGGCGCCCCCCCCTCGATCTGGAGACGGGAAAAGCTGTCCCGTGAAGAAAAGTCCTGACACAAAAAAGAACCCGTTTTTGAAACGGGTTCTTTTTCTTTTAGTTCTTCAAAGAATGAATGGGGGCGGGGATCCGTCCTCCGCGAGCAATAAAGTCCGCGCAGGAATACTCGCTCAGCTTCATAATGGGAGCATATCCCAGAAGTCCGCCAAATTCCACTGAATCTCCCACGCTCTTTCCGTATGCGGGGATCAAACGGACCGCGGTGGTCTTCGTGTTGGCAACGCCGATGGATATCTCGTCGGCAATAATGCCGCTGATGGTCTCCGCGGTAGTATCACCGGGAACCGCGATCATATCCAATCCTACCGAGCAAACGGCAGTCATTGCTTCCAGCTTTTCCAGAGACAGCGCGCTACAGGCAACGGCATCGATCATACCCGCGTCCTCGGAAACGGGAATAAAGGCTCCCGAAAGTCCGCCTACGTGAGAGGACGCCATAACGCCTCCCTTCTTCACGGCATCGTTCAGCAGAGCCAGCGCCGCGGTAGTACCGTGTCCACCGCATTTTTCCAAGCCCATTCCTTCCAGAATGTGTGCCACCGAATCCCCCACTGCGGGAGTCGGCGCCAAGGAAAGATCTACGATGCCAAACGGAACGCCCAGCCGCTTGGAGGCTTCCGTTGCGACAAGCTGTCCCATACGGGTGATCTTGAACGCCGTCTTTTTGATGGTCTCCGCAAGCGCGGAAAAATCACACTGTCCCGCTCTTTGAATGGCGGAACTGACCACACCGGGTCCCGATACACCCACGCTCACAACGGTCTCCGCCTCACACACACCGTGGAAGGCACCTGCCATAAAGGGGTTATCCTCGGGAACGTTGGCAAAAACCACCAGCTTTGCGCAACCGATGGACTCCTTGTCTCTTGTCAGGTACGCGGTCTTTTTGATGATCTGTCCCATCAGGGCAACCGCATCCATATTGATTCCCGCCTTGGTAGAGGCAACGTTGACCGAGGAACAGACCATATCGGTCTCGGTCAGCGCCTGAGGGATCGCCTCGATCAGATTACGGGAGTTATCGGAAAATCCCTTTTGCACCAGCGCGCCAAAGCCGCCGATGAAATTGATCCCCAGATTTTTTGCCGCCCGATCCATGGCGTGGGCGATCTTTACGTAATCCTCAGAGGTATACCGTCCGCCAACCAACGCGATCGGAGTCACCGCTACGCGCTTATTGATGATCGGAATTCCCAACTCCTTCTCGAGCTCACAGCCAACGGGAACCAGACGCTCCGCTGCCCGCGTGATCTTATCGTAGATCCGATCGCAGACCACCCGCGTATCGTCACCGGCGCAATCATAAAGAGAGATCCCCATGGTAATGGTACGGATATCCAGATTCTCCTCCTTGATCATACCGATGGTTTCCAAAATATCATTCATACTGATCATGCTCATGGCGCACCTCAGATCTTATGCATGGAGTTAAAGATATCCTCGTGCATGGCGCGGATATCCAGTCCATTTTCGTCTCCCAGCTTTTTCATTCTGTCCACAAACTCAGTAAAGGGGCAGAAAAGCTCGGAAATATCGATCACCATGATCATGGCGAAATATTCCTTCAGGACGCTCTGGGAGATCTCAACAATATTGGCGCCTGCCTCCGCGCAAGATGCGCTGACCTTGGCGATGATCCCCTTGGTGTCGTGTCCCACGACGGTTACAACTGCTTTCATAACGATTCCTCCTTGGATTTTTTCTACCACCATTATACCACAATTATAAAAGGAAATCAATACGATACCCCAAAGATTTTGTCGTTTTCCGTGCCTTTCTTCTCCTCTTCTTCTCCTCTTCTTCGACACCCTTCCAAGCCCTTCTCCACCATTCGGGAAAATATTGTGAACGTGAGATTATTTTTGAAAATTTTCCCTTTTTTCTTTGCTTTCTTTGCTTGACAAATTTCCATAAAATGGTAAAATTAAGGTGTTATATCATTCATCATTTTATATTTTGGGAGGTATTTATGAAATTTGTTTGCAAGCTCGCGGCTGCCTCAGTTACGGTTCTTTTGCTCCTATCCCTTGCCATCTGCGGAGTATGGGCGGAATCGGGAATGGGTTGGCGCGAGATCAACGGCGCTGTAGGCGAGAGCCTTTACGCCGACTACCGAAGACAGGTCGTCTGGTTTGACAGCAAGGCGTCTTACGGCTGGAGCGAGGAGGGGATCGATCGGGTCATCGAGACCGTCATGTATCCCTATTCAGCAAAAATCGCCCTACTCAGTGTCAAGGACGATGCCTCGTACGAAACGGAGATGCGCTTGCTCCATGAGCAGGGCAGAGCGGCAGGTCTCCTGTCGTGGATCTACTATACCGACGAGGAGCTCCATTCCGCTCCTGCCGTAAGAGAGACCTATCTGGCTCTGATGGACGAGATCGATCCCGCGATCAATCACGACGGAGATCCCACCAATGACCGTCTCCCGGCCATGGAATTTTTTACTGCCGAGGATACCCCCTCTCTTCGTACCGCGGAGGATTGCTACCGAGAAATGACCGTTGCGGTATTTCGTCAAAAGATCCAAGATCTTGGGGATCAGACGGGGAGCGCTCCCGATTCTCCTGCCGTGAAAGGGATCCTTTCCAACGCCATTCTGCATCAACTGCCCGACCTAAGCTTCCGCGGAGATTTTTACGTGTATTTTGACGAGAACGACACGGAAAATCATCCGAATTATCAGGGAAAGACCAACGGCTATCAGGCTTTGTATGAGGAAACCGTATTGCTGGTAGAAGCCCAAAGAAACCGCGAGGCCACTACCCGACAGCTCTCTTCCGTTTTTTCCAAGCTATATCCCGACGATTCCTTTCTCACCACGGAAAACGAAAAGATCAGCGCCTTTCACACGGCGCTTGCCACTAAAAAAACGATCAGCGAGCTCAACGGGCAACTGCAGACCACCATCCTTCTTCTGCTCCGAGATCTGGCAGATACGGGAGCCGACAGTTACCGTACCGAGTATCTGTTAGGCTCCGACCTGAAGCAGGGACTTTCCCATCGAGTCATTGCCGCTACCGTAGATACCGAAGCGCTTGCCAATGTGATCCCGTTGTTCGATGGCTATACCGTAGAGCTTCAAAAAGCCGATGCCAAGGACGAATTGAAGAAATGCGCGACTCTCCTCAAGGATACCAATCCATCCTACTCCGCAGCGCAAAGAAACGCCGTAGACGCGCTTGTGGCGCAATATAACGAAAACGGTGCCGTTTTCGATACTGCCACACAGAACAATCTGGAGCTGGAGCTGACACGGGCTATGCGTCGGCTGGATCTTTTATCTGCCTACTATCAGGCATCTGCTCAACTCCACTCCTATCTTGACGGATCTGCGGCGAACAGAGATGATCTTGTGCGGTTGTCAGAGGAGCTGGGAGAGGAATACGGCACCTCGGATAGAATTCTCGCCTCGGCGGGAGCCACCTCAAATCCCGCATCCCTTCTTGCGGAGGCGATCTCCCTTCTGGCAGATACCGTCGCCGAAGGAGAGGCGTGCGCTTTCCAAAACGCCCATGCGATGATCTTGGGCGTGACACGGGAGCAGATCCACGCCGCGGACCACACTCTGCTTCTGACCTATCGGGAGCTTCTGGAAGCAGCAATTGCCGACGCCCGCGGGGACGGAAACGGGGATTTACCCCTGAGCCTTGCCGCCATTGCCAAGATGGAAGCTCATATCGTTCCCATTCTCACCTCTCTCGGCAGGTCTTATCTGGATGTGATCCAAGCTCAAATTGCGATCGCGCTGAGAAAAAACACAGAGGACTCCAATATCATTCTCTCCCTTCGCAAAAACTTGATCCTTACGCTACAGGGTAAAGCAGACCGATACTCCTTCACTGTGGATACCGATCGGGGAGTCAGCGAGCTTGCGGCGCTTCCCTCTCGGGCAAATTTGTTTTTGCAATCGGCAACTGAGGCGGATTCTTTTCTGGATCATTATTGCTACGGCATAGACTCCGCCGCCAAAGACCGCGATATGGAAGCCTATTGTGAGCTGGCGGCACAGCAGATCCTGAACGGCACACTTTCCGCTCCGTCGGGGATCCTCAGGCTGGAGCGCATGGAAGCCAAGGCAAGGATCCGACACCTCGCCGAGGGGCACGAGGAGCTGGAACGGATCCGTGAGATCTTGTCAACGCTTCACGCCGATCTCGAAGGCTGTTCCGACGAAGCGGCAGTAAACACCTACACCGAAAACACGGTCTTTCTGATTGAAAATCAGATCACCGCCGAGCAATATCGACAGCAGATCGTCTCTGTTCTGGAGCAGATCGGAAGCATGGATTTTTTGACGTCGGAGCAAAGGATCCCTTATGAAACTGCGGCTACCGCGCTGCGAGACTATATTCCAACCATTCAAAACGCCCAAAACAAGAGCTCCGATGCCCCTGCCGTAGAGGATGCCATGATCGAATTTCAAAACTCCTTGAGGATCATTAAAGACGCCATGATGCACACCTGTGATGCTCGCGCGCAAGCGAAAGATTGTCTTACCTTTTTGGAGCAGCCAGCTCACGTAGGAAGCGCGCTCCTCCATCAATGGAAAGCCACCGTGCAGGATGTGTACACGGAATTTCTGCAAATAACGATCGCCCAGCTTTCCCGTTCCAACACAGCGCATTCCGAGCTGACGGAGGAGCTTCTGTGCCTGAAGCGAGCAGTCTTACGGGAAGAGCTGACGGGAGTCATTTCGGTGCTGAGAGACAAAATCCCGTCTTATCGATACCTGAACGAACAAGAAAAAGCCTCTTATCTGTCTTCCCTGACCACCATCAAGGAGAACGCCATAGAAAAGTCGGAGGAAGCCGTTCTTGGCGAGGAGGTGGAACGATATCTTACCGAAAGTCTGAACGCATTACGGGAACAGGAGCTTGCCTGCTCTGCTCGGGAGCGGGAAAATTGCTATCGCACCTTGCTCATCGGACTGCATAACAGCTATTCTCCCAATCACTATTCAGCGGAGGCCCAAGCCAAGCTGACACAAACGGTCAAGCGATACGAAAAGAAGCTGATCGAGACACAATCGGTTACGGAAAACGAAAGGATCTATGCGGAGGCGCTTGCGCTGATCGGAAAGGAGATCAATCTTCTTCAGGAATCCCAAGCCCGCAATGAGGAAAAGCTGACGGAAGAATACGAGGCGCTTCTCAAACGCTCCTCCTGCTATTCAAAGGAAAATCTTTCTCTGCTTCAAGGCATCTATGAAACCGCTCTACAGGAGCTTCGCGCCCCCCGCGCTGTTGCCGATTGGCAGCAGGTGGACCTCTTGGTAGCAGACGCAGTCCTTTCTCTGCAAGAGATCTGTCTGGATCGGATCTAC
>JAZNVA010000008.1:0-3528 GCA_045592565.1 Eubacteriales bacterium
ATGGACTCTGCCGAGCCGCAGATATTGCGGCGAATGCTGTGACGCTCGTACATTGCCTCCAGCATACCGTAAAAGCAACGGTCGGAGGGGTTGTCGTCGTACATACGGATCTCCTCGCCGATGATTCCAAGCTCGGAGCGAACCGACTCTTCGGTAAAATATGGGTGGGTAACGAAATCCAAAAGCTCTCCGAGGGAATCCTCAAAGCGATCGGTACAGCTGAACAGATAGCAGGTCTTGTTAAAGGAGGTATAGGCGTTGGCGTCCGCGCCGTATTCGGAGAAGCGTTCAAAGGCGTCACTGCCATCCTCGCAGGTAAAGAGCTTGTGCTCCAGAAAATGTGCGATCCCGTCGGGAACGGTCGTCCATGCCGAATCGTCAGCCGAACGGAAACAGTTGTGGATCGAGCCGTATTTCGTTCCGAACAGCGCGTAAGTTGTGGTCATTTTTTTGGGAAATATGTAAATATCCAGTCCCGATGGATGCGAATATTTCCGATATTCCTCGCGAAGCAGATCGCTTCGGTAGCGGATGGGGGGGTTATTCATCGTCACAGTTCTCCGTATCCTCCTCGGTTTTCGTTCCTTCCACAAAGAATACCGTGTCACATATCACTTGCTTTGCAAGGGCGCAGATCTCTTCTCGCGTTACGGAAAGAAGCCGCTCCCGACAGTCCTCCACTGTCTCGGAAATCCCGAAGAAGGCGCGAGTTTCATAGAAGGTCTGGAGATCAAAGGGATTGTCGTAGATCGACCGATAGGCGTTCTCCAGGGACACGCGGGCGGCGTGAAGCTCCGCGTCACTGATCTTGCCTGCGCGGATCTCCTCCAGCTGCGCCATGATCGCCTCCTCGGCAAGCGCGCGCTTGGTGTTCTCCATGCCGCAGGAAACCGCCATGATCCCCGTATAGGGGCTGAAGGAGGAGGCGCAGTAGTAGCAAAGACTCATTTTTTCTCGGACGTTCAGAAAGAGCTTGGAGGCGGGAGAGCCGCCGAACAGCTCGTTCAGCATCAGCGCAACGTAGGAATCACGGCTCTTGCCGTCCGCCGCGACACCCACACGAAAGCCCATTGCCAGCTTTCCCTGAGATACGGGCATGGGCTCGGTCATACGAAGATATCCGCAGCTTTCCTCGGCGCAGGGAGGGAAAAGAGCGGGGGATTCTCCCTGCACACGAGTGGCAAAATACTTTAGAAGAATGGAGGAAAGCTCCTCACATGCCATGCTTCCCACGTAAAAAACGTCCATGGGGGCGCAGGCAATGACACGTCGATAATAGTCGGTCAGCGTTTCAGAGGTGACCGAATCCAGGGATGCCTCACGCTCCTTGAGCGTCAAGGAGGTCTCGTCCTCACGGAACATCAGCTCTCGCAGGCGAATGGAGGCGTAGGCACGGGTGTTGTTTACCGTAGCCCGAAGGGAATCCCGCTCAAAGCGCTTTTCTTGTTCTACCGCCACGGGATCAAAGATGCCTTGCTCCAGCCTCGGATGAAGAAGCATCTGGCTGATGACCTCGGTAACGCCGTCTAAGATGGATTCTCCGTCGGTGGCGTATGCCTCGTCCAGCATCTCGGCGGTAAATACAAGCGCCAGATTTTTGCCGATGCGCGCCGTGCGGATCTCCACGCAGGCGGCGTAAAGCTCATCGAGACGGAGGTTGAGCGCCGCCATGTCGGGATAACGCGCCGTCCCGCGGCGGAGAACTCCGGGAAGCACGGTATTCAGGATCAGATTTTCTCTCGTCAGGGGCAGACGAAGCGTAAAGGTGAGAACGCCCGTCTTAAAGCGGTCTGTTTGAATATAGGATAAGCGAGAGCCCTGAGAGAGAGGCGCGGTACGTACAGTCATAGTATCTCCCAAACGTCACGGACGTGACGAAAATTCTACAATAATTCAAAATATTATACTACAAAATTGTGACAAAACAAACACAAAATTATGAACAAACAAAGAAGAAGGAAGGAATTTGAAAAAAACGAAAAAAATTTCAAAAAAGCTCTTGACAATGAAAGGCGTACCATGGTATAATATACTGCCGCTTAATGTCGGGTTCTTTTAAGTGCGGATTTCAGCCACCCGATTTAGCGAGTCTATAAAGAAAGAGAGGTGCTTTTCGTGTACGCAATTATTGAAACAGGCGGAAAGCAGTACAAGGTTTGCGAGGGCGATATCGTATTCATCGAGAAGCTCGAAGCAGCCGAAGGCGATACGGTAACGTTTGACCGTGTCAAGGCAGTCTCCACCGGAGACGATTTCAAGGTAGGCGCTCCCACGGTTGAGGGTGCGGCTGTTACCGCAAAGGTCGTTGCAAACGGCAAGGGCAAGAAAATTTATGTAATGAAGTACAAGGCTAAGAAAAACGAAAAGAAGAAGATCGGTCACAGACAGCCTTATACCAAGGTACAGATCCTGTCGATTCAGGGCTGAGTCAAATGACCAAAATCGTTTTTTTCAGAAGCGGCGGAGTTTTTTACGGCTTCGAGGAGCAAGGGCATACAGGGTATGCGGATGCGGGTGAGGACGTGCTGTGCGCGGCGCTTTCCGCGATGACGATGCTGATCATCAACACCGTAGAGGTGGCGTACGCATCGGACGTGGAATATACCGTGGACGAGGGAGCGACCCATATCATGGTTCGCGCCAAGGCGGCGTTGCCTGAGTTTGAGGAGGACGAGAGAAAGCGTTACGCGGTCTCGGGACTTTTCATGTCTTATTATTACCAGCTCAATGAGCTTCTTGAGGAGTATTACGATCATCTTGACGTAGACGTCAAGGATATCGATTACGTCTGATCGCGGCGAAAAACCAGTTTTCAAGTTGTACAAAACACATTACGTAGGAGGAACGAATCATGTTGAAGCTTAGTTTACAGTTCTTTGCTCATAAAAAGGGAGTCGGTTCTACGAAGAACGGACGTGACAGCGAGTCCAAGCGTCTTGGTGTCAAGAAGGCAGACGGACAGGCTGTAGTTGCCGGCAACATCATCGTAAGACAGAGAGGAACCGCAATTCATCCCGGTAACAACGTAGGAATCGGTAAGGATGACACGCTGTTTGCTCTGATCGACGGCAGAGTAAAGTTTGAGCAGAAGACCAAGGCGAAGAAGCAGGTCAGCGTATACGCTGACTAATTCACGCCCAATAAAAAACGGATCGCTTGAAGCGATCCGTTTTTTATTTTTAATTTGTCTGAACGATTGCGGTTCCGTCCTCCCGATATTCAATGCGGTCTCCTTCGCAATTCAAGGAGTCCATAAAGGAAAGAAATTCTTCCTTAGAGGCAAACTGCGGCTTGAATTCCGCAAGGATCTTTTTCGCGCGAGATGCTCCGTCCTTCAAAAGCAGATAGAGCATGGTCAACTGCCACTTGGCGTTATCCACACATGCCACTACGGGATCCACCACCTCAAAGGTATTGCCGTGGAAGGTTCCGCGTACGCCCCCCGCGTAAGGCTGGACGGTGGGCATGATCATGGAAAGGTCGCCCATATCGGTGCTTCCCGTGCTGTAGGTATCGTTGATCTTGAAC
>JAZNVA010000009.1:0-3655 GCA_045592565.1 Eubacteriales bacterium
ACCGCGAGATCCCCGTTATCGCCGATGAGTATGTTGAGATCGGGTTTGGTACGGGCTGCGTTAAGATAACCCCCGCTCACGACCCCAACGACTTCCTTGTAGGACAACGACACGGCTTGGAGCAGATCAAGGTCATGAACGACGATGCCACCATGAACGCAAATGCGGGCAAGTACGAGGGCATGGATCGCTATGCCTGCCGCAAGGCGCTGATCGCTGATCTGGACGAGGCGGGATTGCTCATCAAGACCATTCCCCACAAGCACAACGTAGGCTCCTGCTACCGTTGCGGGACAACCGTTGAGCCCATTACCTCCAATCAGTGGTTCGTAAAGATGGAGCCTCTGGCGGCTCCCGCTCTGGAGGTGGTCAAGAACGGAACCGTTAAGTTCGTTCCCGACCGCTTCAGCAAGATCTACGTGAACTGGATGGAAAACGTACACGACTGGTGTATCTCCCGTCAGCTCTGGTGGGGACACAGAATTCCCGCCTTCTACTGCGAGAAATGCGGCAAGATCACCGTATCCAAGACCGATATTGACACCTGTCCCGATTGCGGCGGCGCCGTCAAGCAGGAAAACGATGTACTTGACACTTGGTTCTCCTCTGCCCTCTGGCCTTTCTCTACTATGGGCTGGCCTGATAAGACCGAGGAGCTTGAGAAATATTATCCCACAAGCGTTCTGGTCACGGGCTACGATATTATCTTCTTCTGGGTTGCCCGTATGATCTTCTCCGGACTTGAGCACATGGACAAGGAGCCCTTCTCCACTGTCTTTATCCACGGATTGGTTCGTGACGCCCAGGGAAGGAAGATGTCCAAGTCGCTTGGAAACGGAATCGATCCTCTGGAGATCATCAGCAAATACGGCGCTGACGCGCTTCGTTATGCTCTGGCTACGGGTAACTCCCCCGGAAACGATATGCGCTTCTCCGATGAGAAGATCGAGGCGGCAAGAAACTTTGCAAACAAGCTCTGGAATGCATCGAGATTTGTCCGCATGAATCTGACCATCGACGAAATCAATCTCCCCGCTGAAAGTGAGCTCGCCGCCGAGGACAAGTGGATCCTCCACGAATTCAACAAGCTCTGCGGCAGTGTCACCTCCTCTCTTGACAAGTATGAGGTTGGTGTGGCTCTGGGATCCATCTACGATTTCACATGGGACGTATTCTGTGACTGGTACATTGAGCTGACCAAGTCCCGTCTGTCCGACAAGGAATCCGCAGGCAATGCCGTAGCTCAAAATGTCCTCGCCTACGTACTGACGGGCACACTGAAGCTCCTGCATCCCTTTATGCCCTTCATTACCGAGGAAATCTATCAGTCTCTGCCTCACACCGACGAGAGCATCATGATCTCCGCATATCCCAAGTTTGATCCCGCGCTGGTCTTTGACGGAGACGCCGAGAAGATGAACCGCGTCATCGGAGCCATCAAGGCAATCCGCGCCCGTCGGAACGAGATGAACGTACCGCCCTCCCGTAAGGCAAAGGTCTATATCGCAACTCGCTATACCGACGCCTTCAACGAAAGCACCACTCCATTCTTTACCCGTCTGGCTTCTGCCTCCGAGGTGGAGATCGCCGAGAGTTTTGAGGGTGTACTGTCCGCCGACGATGCCGTGCAGATCGTAACCGATTCGGCTACGATCCTCCT
The DNA here is from genome assembly GCA_045592565.1 of Eubacteriales bacterium. Lineage (GTDB taxonomy): Bacteria > Bacillota > Clostridia > Oscillospirales > CAG-272 > HGM12713. Next base: position 1,661 of record JAZNVA010000009.1, read on the forward strand.
TCCCCTCTCCGATATCGTGGATACCGAGAAGGAGATCGCTCGTCTGGAGGCTGAGCAGAAGAAGTTGATCGGCGAGATCGACCGTCTCTCCAAGAAGCTGTCCAACGAGGGCTTCGTTGCAAAGGCTCCCGCCGCCGTCGTTGATGGCGAGCGCGCAAAGCTTGCAAAGTATCAGGAAAATCTTGAGGGTGTCACCTCCGCTCTGGCGAAAATGAAATAAGAACGCGAGAATGCGAGTTAGGGGGAACTTTTTTGAAAAGTTCCCCCTATAATCCTTTTAAAAGCTCCTATGATTTTGGTATTGATATAGAAAAAGACGACCTTTCTCACGGTTGTGTGATCAGGTCGCCTTTTTTCTATTTATCGGTTGACTAAGCTTGCGCGTTTTTCTTCCGTTTTTTCTCTCGAATACCTATTTGCGCCCGAAGATCCCTCGGCACCCAAAAGCCCGTAAAGAACACCACGGCAATATAGGCGCACTCCAGTACCGCGCCGCCGATCGTTCCCATGAATAGTCCCTCCACTCCGAAGAAGGGGGCAAAGATGTAAGACAGGATCAGACATCCGAAGGAGTTGATCATAGAAACAGTAAGCAGATGTCCGCCCGACCGTACGCTGCGGAAGACCGCGTGGAATTCGCTGGTGGTCTGGTTGAAAATCATAAAGGGCATAAAGACCTTCATATACCGAAGCATGATCCGAACCACCTCCGGCTCCTGCTCTGCCTGAATAAACATACCAATAATCGCATCGGGAATCAACCAGAACAAGACGAGCATAGGCAGAAAGATCACGTAGGAATGGATATATCCCACACCAATGGCGGGCTTGATGCGATTATATTTCTCTGCGCCGATGCATTGAGCGATGTAGTTTCCCACCGTACGGGAGCAGGCGTAATATGCCTGTGTCAGCAGGCTGGAAATACGGCTCACCAGCGACATGACCGCCACCACCGTATAGCCCATCCCATTGATCAGAGGGGCAAGAAGGAAATTTGCAACGTAGGAGAAAATCTGCTGTGTTGCACTGGGCATTCCGTACGGAATCATAGCAGTAAAATAGGGCTTGGACAAGCGGATACGGATATGCGAGACCTCCAGTTTTTTGAAATAGCTGTTGATCTTGATCCAAGTCAGCACGGCGGAAACTGCAGCCGACACCAATGTGGACATGGCAATTCCGAACACGCCCCAGCCCAACACCGTGACCGAAAGAAGATTCCCGCTCAGATTCAGCACCGAATATAAAATGGAGGTGTATAGAGGAAATTTCGTCTCTCCCAGCGCATTGATAAATACACCGAAAAGGTAGGAACAGATATGGACAATCAGGTGGACACAGCTGATGATATAATAGATCCTTGCCTCGTCATAGATCGCGGGATCCACGTTCAGGAAATCAAAGATCGGCTTTTGCAGAAAAATACCCGCAACACAGATCAGCAGGCTAACGCCAAACATCAGGATCAGGTTGGCGTAAAAGGTCCGCTTCAACGTGCGATAATTCTTGGAGGTGAAAATCCGTGCGAAATTGGAGGAGCTTCCCATAATGTATCCCACGGGAAAGGAGGCAACGATGCTGATAAAGGAAGCCGTAGCTCCTGTTGCCGCAATTCCTTTTGCTCCCAAAAAGAGACCCGCAATCGCCGTATCGATAATGCCAAATGCAGACGAAAGCAGGGTGGACAATACGATCGGAACAGAAAAAAGAAGGAAATTTTTATGAATGTTTCCAACGGTCAGATCTCTCATATTTGCCTCCCGTATCCCAAGGGATTTTCGGATTTTTTACCATTATATCACGACAGACGGAATTGTCAAGGGATTTTTAAAATTTTTTGTATTTTTTTAGAGGTTTACTGGGGGATAAAACGGGAAATCCTATCATCGAGATTTTTTTTAATTTTTTTTAAAAAAGTTGTTGACAAGGGGGAAAGAATGTGATATAATAGTCAAGCGTTCGGAAAAATCCGAGCCAGAATAAGGCGGGATA
>JAZNVA010000010.1:0-3981 GCA_045592565.1 Eubacteriales bacterium
TGTCAAGCCTTTTTTGAAAAAAGATTGCAAAAAACTAATATTTTTTTATGCTTGTACATAATATAGCTTTGTAATTCTTTTTTATATTTTTTTTATTTTTAAGTTTTTTGTTTTGGTATTGCGTTTTGCAAAAAAATGATGTATAATATACGTATTAAAGTTTAAACGGGCTGATAAAGGAGGGTACATAATGGAATATAAGAAACGGTATGAGGAGTGGTTGAACAGCCCATGTGTGGATGAATCCACCAAGGCGGAATTGATGGCGATTGCCGATAACGATACCGAAATCAAGGAACGCTTTTTCTGCGATCTGGAATTTGGAACGGCAGGCTTACGCGGTGTGATCGGAGCGGGAACAAATCGGATCAACCGTTATGTGGTTCGCAGAACCACCAAGGGATATGCCGAATACATTAAAAAATTAGGGAAAGAGGCGTGTGAGCGCGGCGTGGTCATAGCTCACGATAACCGTCGTTTCAGCGTGGCATTCGCCGAGGAGACCGCGTGTGTGCTGGCTGCAAATGGGATTCGCGCGTATTTGTTCGATTCCTTGCGTCCTACTCCCGAACTCTCCTTTGCGGTCAGATATCTGAAGGCACTTGGCGGTGTGGTGATCACCGCTTCTCATAACCCTCCCGAATACAACGGCTACAAGCTCTATGACGAGCGAGGCTGTCAGATTGTGGGAGAGATCAGCACCAATGTTATTGCTGAGATCGCTAAAATTTCTGACCCCCTATCTGTTGAAACGGTGAGCAGAGAAGAAGCGGGTGACCGTATTGTCGTACTGGATCCTTCCATGGACGAGGCATATTATGATGCGGTCATGAAGGTTGCGCTTCAGCCCGATATGGATAAGGATGGCTTAAAGATTGTTTATTCCCCGCAGCATGGTACGGGCAATATTCCTGTGCGTACTGTTTTGGACCGTCTTGGCTACTGTGTGATCCCCGTGGAGGAGCAGTGTCCTCCCGATACGGAATTCAGCAGGACGCTCAATCCCAATCCCGAGGTGGAGGCCGCATACGTGTTGTCCTTGGAATATGCCAAGAAGCACGGTGCCGAGCTTGTTATTACCACCGACCCCGACTGTGACCGTCTGGGGGTTGCGGTAAAGCATGGAGACGGATACGTTCGTATGACGGGAAATCAGTCTGCCGCCGTTCTGTTGGAGTACATTCTCTCCGAGAGAGCAAAGCAGGGAACGCTTCCCGAAAACGCGCTGATGATCAACACTGTGGTTACTTCCGATCTCGGAGACCGCATTTGTGCCGAGTACGGTGTCAGTGTGGAAAAAACTCTGACGGGCTTTAAGTTCATCGGAGAAAAGATCCATCAACATCAGACGGATGGGGATAAGACCTTTGTGTTTGGATATGAGGAAAGCTATGGCTGTCTGATTTCCGATTGCGTGCGGGATAAGGATGCGGTGCAGGCGGCTATGATGCTTTGTGAGGCTGCGGCTCATTATCGGAAGCAGGGTCAGGATTTGATCGACGTTCTGGAAAGCCTTTATTCGAAGCATGGATTCTTTTTGGATGCGCTTGACAATTTTACCTTCAGTGGATTGGACGGATCCTCCAAGATCCGCGCACTGGTGGAGGGACTGCGAAGCGATCCTCCCAAGAGCGCTTGCGGAATCAACGTAGCAGAGCTGGAGGATTACGAATCCGAGACGATGCAAAAGCGAGGCTTCCCCAAATCTAACGTACTGCGCTTTGTTCTTGAGGACGGTAGCTGGATCGCCGTTCGTCCCAGCGGTACTGAGCCGAAATGCAAATTTTATTTTTGTGTGATTGGCAAGGATCGAACTGACGCGGAGGCAAAATTAAAGATGTTCCGCGAGGTATTCGAAAAGAATTGCTGATAGGATTCAGAGGTGTCACGACTTGTGGCACCTCTTTTCTTGATATTTTTTGAAGTTTTTAAAAAAAGTCTTTCCTTTAGCGAATTTTTATGATATAATATATGGGATAGTTGTCACAGTCGCAGTGAAAGGAGAGAAGTTTCGGAATGAATGAGCAGACATCTGTGCAGTACCTAAATAAGATTCATTCTCCCGAGGATTTCAAAAGGATCCCCGATGATCAAATGCCCGCAGTGGCAGATGAGATCCGACGGGAACTGGTTCGGATCACCTCCCAAAACGGCGGACATCTTGCCTCCAATCTGGGCGTGGTAGAGCTGACAATGGCGATCCACCGAGTTTTCCAAACTCCGAAGGATCACGTGATCTTTGATGTGGGACATCAAAGCTACGTGCATAAAATGCTCACGGGACGATATGCGAGCATGGATACCTTGCGTCAATTGGGAGGGCTCAGCGGCTTTACCAAGCGGGAAGAAAGCGAGCATGATTGCTTTGGCGCGGGACATAGCTCCACGTCCTTGTCGGCGGCGCTCGGCTTTGCTATATCGGACAAGCTCAGCGGTTCTGATGCTTATACGGTTGTTATTGTGGGAGATGGCGCCTATACGGGCGGAATGATCCACGAGGCGCTTAATAATTGCCGAAAGAACCTAAATCTGATTATTGTGATGAACGAAAACGAAATGTCCATTTCCAAAAACATCGGACGTTTTGCCACAAATCTGTCTAAGCTTCGTACTAAATCGGGATATTTCAAGACCAAACGGGCAACGGGAGCATTCCTGAAAAAGATCCCGCTGTTAGGAAAGCACATCTTTCGTTTGGTCAGCGGTGTGAAGAGAACGATCAAAAACGCTCTGTACGGCTCCAATTATTTTGAGAGCATGGGGCTGACGTATCTTGGTCCCATTGACGGAAACGATTTGGATGCGGTGGAACAGTTGCTTCGGGAAGCGAAAAAGCTGAATGAAAGCGTGGTGGTCCACCTCAAGACAAAAAAAGGAAAGGGCTTTGAGCCTGCGGAGCAATCTCCCGAATATTATCATGGAATGTCACCCAAAAGCTCCCAGAAAACAGGGAAGATCACCTTCTCCAGGGAGATGGGGCGGTGGCTGACAGAAAAGGCTAAAACGGACGAAAGGATCTGCGCCGTGACAGCCGCTATGTGTGACGGAACGGGGTTGAACGAATTTCGGGAAACACATAAGGAGCGTTTCTTTGACGTGGGTATTGCGGAGGAGCACGCGCTGACCTTTTCCGCTGGCCTTGCGGCAAATGGAATGAAGCCTTGTATCGCGCTGTATTCCACCTTTCTGCAGCGAGGGTATGATAATCTGATTCATGATATTGCCCTGCAAAAGCTTCCTTGTATGATCTGTGTGGATCGCGCGGGGCTGAATGCGGGAGACGGAGCGACGCACCACGGTATTTTCGACGTTGCATTCTTGTCGCAGATCCCCAATGTAAAGATCTATAGTCCGATTACGCTCGGTGCGCTGGATCGGGCGCTAGAGGATGCTTATTCCTATCAGGGGCCATCCGCGATTCGTTATCCAAACGGAAGTGAGAATGAGGCGGTGACAGAGACCTTTTACAAGGACGGATACCGTACGCCCGGCATGGTGAAAAATTTTGACGATGGCAAGATGCCCGAGCTTTTGATCGTTACCCACGGAAGGATCGTGTCGGAGGCAATGAAGGCTCAAGAACGGCTGGAGTCCGAAGGTATGAACGTTGGGATCGTATTACTTGAGGTGCTTAAGCCTTATGAGGAAACGGCTCGACAGTTAGCGCCGATGATCTCTCCCGAATGCAATGTGATCTTTTTGGAGGAGGGAATTCAAAGTGGCGGCATGGGCATGAATCTGGCACAGATCATGGAGCGGGAATACGGTCTTTCCAATGATCGATTCCGCATTCTGGCAATTCGCGATTCCTTTGTGGATAAATGCGAAAGGGATCAATCCATCTATGATGCCGCGGGGATCGGAGAGATGGATATCGTCCGCGCGGGTGTTGAATTTCGATCCATGTTGAGTGTGTGAGGAAGACTATGACATTAAACCATTTTGATATAAAAAAAGGAAGGTATTGTCACTTCAAAGGAA
>JAZNVA010000011.1:0-8926 GCA_045592565.1 Eubacteriales bacterium
CCGAAGGTTTGTGACGACTTCGCAACGCGAAGTCTGTCATCCTGAGCCGAGTTCTACGCGGGGGGAACGGTACACAAACAGATCGAAGGATCTGTCTGCAAAGCAGACTTATCTGTCAACGTCAAAGGGACTTGCGACCTCCGTCTTGCGCAAGTCGAAGAATTGCAACAACGCGCAAACCGAAGGTTTGTCACGACTTCGCAACGCGAAGTCTAGATTCTTCGACTCCTTGTGTCAGGAATACCAATATTCTTGCCACGCTCAGAATGACACGCTTCGCATGTGGCGGATTGTCGAGAACATAAAGTCTGACGAATTTTTCGTCAGAAAAAATAACGGCTATCGATTGCCCCCTTGGATAACCGATCGCTTTATTTCTTTTAGCCAGAAACACTAAAGATTTTTTGATTCATAGAGGACTTTTCAAAAAGTCCTCTATGAACGTATTCGTCGCGTTAGATTGCGGGGGTATAATCGGGAGCGGGAGCGGAAGCAAAGTCTTTCTCGGTTACCGCAAAGCTTCTGTCCTGCGGGAACGCAAACTCAATACCGAAATCCTTGGCAAATTTTGCCGCCTGCTCCATGGTCTCCCCAACGCCGTCCCGATTGGTTTGGATCCGATTCTCGTGAGAGAAGATGATCATAGAGGCGGCGCTGATCTCGTAGGAGGCGTCGGTGTGCCGATAGACCAGCTCGCTGTACATATTGCTCTTTGTGAACTTAGAGGGGGAGGTTGCAAAATATTCCGCGCGGATATCGGAGCGAAGGAAGCGGATATTCTTTCCCGTATCGGTCAGATAATCGTGACCTGCCAGCCAATTCGAGGTCTCCTGATCCAGGTAAAAGCAACGTCTGTTATCATCGGCGGCATGGAAGCCCATGGGAACGTAATCTGCCGCCGTATCGGTGGGATTCGACGTGCTTGCCGCAAAATTTCTGCCTGCGGCGATGAATCCGTCAATGACCTCCTCGGTTCCCGCGGCGTTATGAAGCCTTGGGAAGAGATCGAGACACTCCTTATCTCCCGTTATGGTCATCACGCCGGAAAGCATAGCGTACCACTCCGTATATCCCGCTTCCTTCGTGCTGTAGGCAGTTCCCTTATCGGTTCCGAAGTTCGCGCTCTGATCGTTCAGAGGAGAATGCAGGCCGATCTTGAGCCAGCTCTTTGCCGCCTGAAATTCCTTTTGATATTTGGTTGCGTTCTCACTTGCGGCAAAGGCGGTAAGGCTCTCGTTAAAGGCGTAGATGCTGAAAACAGCGCCGTAGCTGTCGTGCATCTCCTTCATCCAGCCAAGAAAGGGCTCGTCAAAGAGGCTATCGTAATTTTTGGATGCCAGATTATCGAAGCATCTCCATCCGTCATCAAAGGAAAGGTGCATATATTGAATATTTTTCTTTTGCTCTGCGGGCTTGTAGATCACGGGATCTCCCTCCTCTGTTATTCGGTTCTTCAATGAAATTCAGAAATGGATCGCTACTTTTATTTTACAACAATTTTTCAAAAACTTCTTTTCTTTTTTTGTGAAATAATATTCTATTATTTCGATTTTTTTAAAAATCGGAGAAAATTTTTTCTTTTTCTTCCCCGGTCGCTCAAATATAAAATAAATATAAAATATATAAATAATTATTGAAGAAAACCTCGAAAAACTGTTGCAATTTTTTTCGAAATATGATATAATAGTAAGCGGATAATTATCGTTTTTCGTTTATCATTTTTTCTTGATTTTTTGTGACCGTTCATCGGTAGATAGGAGAACACCATGTCTTATCTTGACGACCTTTCCGCTATTTGGGAAGCGGTAAAAACCTCCTTCTTGGAGCAATATTCCGAGACCATCGTCAATCTCTGGTTTGGCGAGCTTCGGGTATCCTCCTACGAGGACAACGTTATTACCCTTTCCATTGATTCAGAATTCAAATACAAGATCCTCACCGAAAAATACATGGGTATGATCCGAGACGGCTTTACCGCCCAGCTCGGCTTTGAGCCTGAGATCAAGATCTCCTTTTCGGGTTCTCCCACCAATTCCTCCGCCATTATCAATCAGATCTCCTCGGAGACGGTCACCGAAGCTCCCGCTGTCATCGCTCCTCCCAATGACGGGCGTCCTTCGGGGATCCTTCCCCCAAACTACAAATTCGAATATACCTTCGAGAATTTCATCGTGGGAAATTCCAATAAATTTGCTCACGCCGCCTGCCGCGCCGTTGCCGACCGTCCCGCCTCCGATTACAACCCTCTGTTCATTTACGGAGACAGCGGTCTCGGAAAGACGCACCTGATGAGCGCGGTGGTAAACGAGATCAAAAAGAAAAAGGCGGATCTTCACGTTCTTTACATCAAGGGCGACGATTTTACCAACGAGATGATCGAGAGCCTTGCCAAGCAGGAAATGAAGAAATTTCACGAGAAATACCGCAATTGCGATATTCTTCTCATTGACGACATCCAGTTTATCGCGGGTAAGACCTCCACGCAAGAGGAATTCTTCCACACCTTCAACACCCTCTATGAGGAACGAAAGCAGATCATTCTGTCCTCGGACCGTCCTCCCAAGGATATTCCGACCTTGGAGGACCGCTTGCGGACTCGCTTTGAATGGGGATTGCTGGCAGACATTCAGCCCCCCGATCTTGAGCTGAGGATCGCCATCATCAAGAAGAAAGCCGAGCAGGTGAATATTTCGATCCCCGACGAGGTCCTGACCTTCCTTGCGGAAAATCTCCGCTCCAATATCCGTCAGATCGAGGGAGCCATCAAGAAGCTGAGCGCGCTGAGCTTCCTTTCGGGACAGAGCATTTCCATGGAGCTGGCGAAGGGCTGTCTTTCCGAGCTTCTGGGAGGCGCCGAGCCCGTAAACGTGACCGTGGAAAAGGTCTTTGGCGCGGTGCAGAGCAAGTACAACGTCAGCAAGACCGAGCTGGTGGGAAAAAAGAGGACCAAGGAGATCGCCATGGCGCGTCATATCGCAATTTTCCTAATCCGTCAGATCACCGATATGTCCTATCCCAGCATTGCGAAGATCTTCGAACGCGACTATGCCACCATTCATTCCTCCTTTGAGCAGATCGAGCGGAAATATACCTCGGATTCCTTGTTCAAATTTGAAATGGATGATATGATCAAGGATATTACGGGATAAATCGGAAGAGTGCGGTTTTCCAAAATAAAAAAAGAGTGCTCCTCCCTTATTCCTATGACATTTCCACAGTCTTACTTTTCCATAGATGGGCTATGGAAAATAGGGAAAACTCTTTGTTTTTCACATTTTTTCCTGTAGAAATCAAAAAAATCCTATGTGGAAAACAGTCTCCCTTACCTACGACATTTCCACAGAATTTCAAGGAAAATCGGTTTCCATAATTTCGGTATGGAAAGAGAAAATCCCGACTTTTTCGAACTTTTCTGCTCTTTCCTTTCCTCCTCTCGGTTTTCCATAATTTGACCGATAGTTTTTCTCCCCTCTCCCCCATGCACTGTGAGAAAAGAAAAAAACTCCAACGCTATAGGATTCGCGGTGTTTCGGACTTTCCCATATTCTCAACACCCCCTAATACTACTGCTACTATTTTTTATTTATTTTATTTATCTATTTATTTTCGTCCGCGAGAGAATCTTTGCTTCGCGGATGCGGGGATCTCCCCCGGAAAGGAATCGATCATGAAGGTAATTTTTAATCGCTCCGCCATCAGCGCCGCTGTCGCGCCTCTCATGTGCGCCGTCTCCGGCAAGTCAACTCTGAGCACCATTGAGGGTATCCTGATTGAAGCCAAAGCTCCCGATACCTGTGTGATGACCACCTTTGATCTGGAAAAGGGAGTCCGCATTACGGTGGAGGCTAAGGTCATTGAGGAGGGCAGCTATATCATCAATGCCCAGAAGTTCAATCAGACGCTTCGCGTGATGGAGGGCGAGGAGGTTACCCTGACGGTAGACAGCAAGCTGGTCGCCTGCATCTTCAGCGGAAAGTCTTCTCATAAGATGAGCGCGCTGGCAGGCTCTGATTTTCCCAATATTCCCGATCTTGTGAGCGACAGAAGCTTTATCGTGGGACAGGCTGTAGTCAAGAAGATGCTCAATCAGGTTTCCTTTGCTATGGGGATCAACGACCAGAGAAACGTGCTCAACGGAACCTTCTGCAGGATCGAGGACGATTCCATTATGATGGTGGCGTGCGATTCCTTTAAGCTGGCAAAGTGTAAGAAAAAGACCGATCTCGTCAATAAGAACACCAACGGAAACGAGCATCTGGAATATAAATTCATCATTCCCGTAAAGACCGTCAACGAGCTGAACCGACTGATCAGCGATGACGAGGATGCCGTAATGCAGATCTTCGTGACCAGAAAAAATATTGTATTCCTGATCGGAGAGCTGACCTTCTTCTCCCGACTGATCGACGGAGAGTATATCGATTACGACCGAATTATTGTAAGCAACCATCGCATTAAGGTAACGGTGGATAAGAGAGAGCTGGTTGCCGCGCTGGAGAGAGCCGCTCTGGTTACCGAGGAGAGGATCGCGGGAAGCGTTCGCTCTCACGTGAAGCTGGACCTTGCAGGAAACGAGCTGAAGATCTCCGCCGTATCCTCCGCGGGCTCTACTTATGATGAGCTGTATGTGACACACGAGGGAGAGGATATCCTCATCGCCTTCAACAACCGTTATCTTATCGACAGCGTCCGCGCGTGTGACAGCGAATCCTTGACGCTGTGTCTTTCCTCTCCTCTGACGAGCATGAATATCCGTCCCACAGAGGAAAAAGAGGACGGAGAGGAGATCTTTATGCTTCTTCCCGTTCGTATGAAAGAATAATTCATGTACTGTAAACAAATTACCGTTGAAAATCTGAGAAATATCGAAAAGGCTCAGGTCTCCTTTGGCGAGGGTGTCAATATTCTCGCGGGGGAAAACGCCCAGGGAAAGACCAATCTTCTGGAAGGAATTTTTTATCCGTCCGTGGGAAGGAGCTTTCGCGGCGCTCACGCCACGGAGATGATCCGCTTCGGAGAGAGTCGGGCAAGGATCGATCTGGATTATCGGGATGCCAAGCGGGATCAGAGGATCTCGGTCACGCTTTTTCGGGATAAGCAGAGAAAGGTGGAAAAAAACGGGATCAAGATCGACAAGCTGTCCGACGTGGTGGGTAGCTTTCGGGCAGTCCTGTTCTGTCCCGAGCATCTTTCCATGATCAAGGACGGACCCGCGCAGAGGCGGACCTATATGGATCTTGCCATCAGCCGTCTGTATCCCATGTATCTTCACAATCTGCAGGTCTATACGTATCTGCTTCGGCAGAGAAACGCGCTGCTGAGAAACGCGCAGAACGATCGGGCGACCTTCGACGCGACGGTGGAGCTTTGGAGCGCTCAGCTTGCCAAGCAAGCGGCGATCCTCTCCGAGGAAAGACTTGCCTTTGTGAAAAGAATATCCGAGCATATTGCTAACAGCTTCCGTGAGATGACGGGAGAGAGAGAGGTTCCCCGCCTTGTTTACGACGGCTCATCGGGACAGCTTCAGGAAGAATATGCCGACCGAGAGGCGACAGAGAAAAAATACTTTTCCCTGCTCATGTCCTCTCATGCCCGAGAAATTGGCGTGGGAGCCACACTGTGGGGGATCCATAAGGACGACATCGACATTACGCTCAACGGCAAGAGAGCGAGAATTTACGGCTCTCAGGGGCAACAGAGATCCTTAGCCCTTGCTATGAAGCTGGCGGAGGGAGAGATCACCAAGGAGGAATACGGAGATTATCCCGTTTTTCTCTTCGATGACGTCCTCTCCGAGCTGGACGGCGGACGGCGGGATTATCTGATCCACAAAATACGGGATAAGCAGGTGATCATGACCAGCTGTGAGCCCGATCTGCTTCGGGAAATGGGAGACGTGACGAGGATCCTCGTCAAGGATGGAGCCTATACCCCGCAGAAATAAAGGAGAGAGTATGTTTCTTCACGTTGGAAACAACAAAAATATCAGAGAGCGGAACGTGATCGGGATCTTCGATATGGATACCGCCACCGAATCCGCAATAACAAGAAAATTCCTCGGCGAGAAGCAAAAGCAGCTTCTGGTAGAGATCGCCGCGGTGGAAATTCCGAAATCCTTTATCTTGTTTGAGGAAAACGGACTTTCCAAGGTCTGTATCTCTCCCCTGTCCTCCTCGGCGCTCCGAGGAAGAATGAACGACGATTCACTTTGATTGATTTTTTGAATTTTGGAAAGGTATGGTAGAAAAAGGAATGGACAACAACACGCGTCAGGTGTATGATGAAAATCAAATACAGGTGCTGGAGGGTCTGGAAGCGGTCAGAAAAAGACCGGGAATGTATATCGGTACAACCTCTATTCGCGGATTGCATCATCTGGTGTATGAGATCGTGGATAACTCCATCGACGAGGCTCTGGCGGGATATTGTGATCGGATCCTGGTGGTGATCAACCCCGATAACAGTGTGACGGTTGAGGACAACGGACGCGGAATCCCCGCGGCGATCCACCCAAAGCAAGGGATCCCCACCCCTGAGGTGGTCTATACCATTCTTCACGCGGGAGGAAAATTCGGCGGCGAGGGCTATAAGATCGCGGGCGGACTCCATGGCGTGGGCGCATCCGTTGTAAACGCGCTGTCCGAATGGGTAGAGCTGGACGACTGCTATGAGGGAAGACGCTACACCGAGCGCTTTGAGAGAGGAAAGGTGGCAAGACCCTTCCGCGATGAGGGAGAATATCCCGAAAGACCGCACGGCGTCCGTGTGACCTTCAAGCCCGATCCTACCATCTTTGAGGAGACCGTATTCGAATACGATATCCTTGCCAACCGTATGCGGGAGCAGGCATTCCTGAACGGAGGAATCCGAATCGTGCTCCGCGACGACCGCGGCGAGGAGCCTGTGGAAAACGAATATCACTTTGAGGGCGGTATCCGCAGCTTTGTGACCTATCTCAACGAGCACAAGCACTGCGAGCTGATCCACCCCGAGGTCATTTATATGAGAGCCGAGAACGGCTCCAGCGTGGCGGAGATCGCCATGCAGTACAACGACTCCTACAACGAGCTGCTGATGACCTTTGCCAACAATATGAACACCATCGAGGGAGGAACCCATGAAACGGGCTTTAAGGCAGGACTGACCAAGGTCCTCAACGACTACGCCCGAAAGAAGGGGATCCTCAAGGACAGCGATAAGAACCTGTCCAACGAGGACGTGCGCGAGGGACTTTGCGCCATCGTCAGCGTCAAGCTGGAGAACGCGCAGTTTGAGAGCCAGACCAAGGCAAAGCTGGGTAACTCCGATATCCGTACTCTGGTGGAAAAGACCATGAAGGAAAAGCTTGCCGAGTATCTGGAGGAAAATCCTGCCACGGCAAGAGCGATCCTGGATAAGGCTCTGGCGGCTTCGAGAGCCAGAGAGGCGGCAAGAAAGGCAAGAGAGCTGACGCGAAGAAAGGGACTCCTGGAGGGCTCCTCTCTCCCCGGAAAGCTCCGCGACTGTAACGAGCGAAACGCGGCGCTCACCGAGCTGTATCTGGTAGAGGGAGACTCCGCAGGAGGCTCCGCTACACAGGGCAGAAATTCCCGATTCCAGGCGATCCTTCCTCTGAGAGGTAAGGTGCTGAACGTGGAAAAGAGCCGTCTGGACAAGGTCTACGCCAACCAGTCCCTCATTCCGATCATTCAGGCGCTGGGCTGTGGCATCGGTGAGGATTTCGATATTGCCAAGCTCCGTTACGGAAAGATCATCATCATGGCGGACGCGGATGTGGACGGATCTCATATTCGGATCCTGCTGCTGACCTTCTTCTTCCGTCATATGAGACAGCTGATCGATGACGGTCACGTTTATCTGGCGCAGCCTCCTCTTTACCGTGTGTATAAGAGAAACGCGAAATCCAAGGAATATTACGCCTTCTCCGATGCCGAGCGTGACCGCTATATCGCGGAGCTTGGTACCGCGGGAGTGGAAGCCGACCGCTATAAGGGTCTTGGTGAGATGGATGCCGAGCAGCTCTGGGAGACGACCATGGATCCCGAGCGCCGTACGCTTCTGAAGGTCACCACCGAGGATGCTGTGGCTTGTGACGAAATGTTCTCTCTGCTCATGGGAGATAAGGTCGAGCCCCGCCGCGCCTTCATCGAGGAAAACGCAAAGTTTGCGGAAAATTTGGATATCTGATTTTGCTGTAAAATCGGCGTGATCGCCGAAGATCCTTCGCTCACGCTCAGGATGACACCCTATAAATAGGGTGTAAGAGTAGTTTTTGAAAAGGAAACTGAAACATGTCATTCTGAGCGGACGGCGAAGACGTCCATGCGAAGAATCTTTTTGCGAAGCAAATTTACCTTAGAACAAGGAAAATAAAAAAAGAAAAATGTATTACGTTTATATGCTGACCAATTATACAAATACGGTTTTGTATATTGGAATTACAAGAGATCTTGCAAAACGAGTCAGAGAACATAAAGGCAAAATAAACGGAGGATTTACAAACAAATATAATGTTGACAAATTGGTTTATTTTGAATCATATCACGATGTAAAAGAAGCCATTCGGAGAGAAAAAGAGCTGAAGGGCTGGAAGCGAGAAAGAAAAAATCAACTGATTGAATTAGAAAATCCCGCATGGACAGAGATTAAACTCTAAAAATAAACAAGGCAGGTATTGCGAAGTGGAACACGAAAATATAGAATTTAAGGATCAAAAGATCATTGACGTGGAGATGGAGAAGGAGGTCAAAAAATCCTTCATTGAATACTCCATGTCGGTCATTGCCGCCCGCGCCCTTCCCGACGTGCGGGACGGACTCAAGCCCGGTCAGCGACGGATCATGTACGCCATGTACGAGGATCACCTGACCTGCGATAAGCCCTTCCGTAAATCGGCGACCACCGTCGGTAACGTGCTTGGACGCTA
>JAZNVA010000012.1:0-9826 GCA_045592565.1 Eubacteriales bacterium
CGGTGGAGGTCCTGACCTCTCTGACCATGCTGGAGCTGTGCGGTCTGGTGATCTCCCAGCCGGGAGGTCTCTACCGAAAGCAGGTGTGACTTCCGTTGGCAAAGGTGTCTGCATAAGAATGAAAATGGATGAATTGGCAAGAAAGGATATAGAAACATGGCAAATCTGGTAATTGTGGAGTCTCCCTCCAAGGCGTCGACCATTAAGGGATATCTTGGCTCCAACTATAAGGTTGTGGCATCCAAAGGTCACGTGCGGGATCTGCCCAAGAGCTCTCTTGGCGTAGATATTGAAAACGGGTTTGATGCACACTACATCAATATTCGCGGAAAGGGCGATCTCATCAAGGAGATCCGTAAGGAAGCTAAGGCGGCAAACAAGATCTTTTTGGCGCCTGACCCTGACCGTGAGGGAGAGGCGATCTCCTGGCATTTGGCGGCGGCACTGGGGATTCCCGTGGAAAAGACGCTACGCGTCAGCTTTAATGAAATTACAAAAACGGCTGTAAAGGCAGCCATCAAATCCCCTCGTCAGATCGATATGAATCTGGTCAATGCCCAGCAGGCAAGACGGATTTTGGACAGGATCTTGGGATACAAGCTTTCTCCCTTCCTTTGGAAGAACGTGAGAAGCGGTCTGTCCGCAGGACGGGTACAGTCGGTGGCGACCCGTATTATCGTAGAGCGGGAGGAGGAGATCCGCAATTTCGTTCCCGTGGAATACTGGACGGTGGATGCGCTGTTGTCAAGTGCGGACGAGCGGGAATTCTCGGTTCGTTTTTACGGTGATGCCGATGGGAGAGTGAAGCTGAACTGTGAGGAAGACGCCATGCGGGTGGTAAATGCTGTCAACGGCAAGAATTTCACCGTCAGCTCGGTGAAGAAGTCTAAGAAAAACAAGCTTCCCGCACCGCCCTTTACTACCTCCACCATGCAGCAGGAGGCATCCAGAAAGCTGGGCTTCCAGTCTCAGAAGATCATGCGGATCGCTCAGGAGCTTTACGAAGGTATTAACGTAGGAGCAGAGAACGGCGGCGTACAGGGTCTGATCACCTATATGCGTACCGACTCCATGAGAGTATCTGCGGATGCGCAGAATGAGGCACGGGCATATATTGGCGCCAAGTACGGCGACAAATACAATACCGCGACACCCAGAATGTATAAGAGCCGCGCGGGCGCACAGGACGCGCACGAGGCGATCCGTCCCTCCCGTGTGGATCTGGAGCCTGCCAAGATCAAAAAGTATGTAACGGCAGACCAGTTCAAGCTGTATAAGCTGATCTGGGAGAGATTCATCGCAAGCCAGATGGAATCCGCTACCTTGGCAACCGTAACTGCCGATTTCGAGGCGGCGGGCTATATTTTCCGCACCAGCGGCTATACCGTGGATTTCCCCGGTTATATGGCGGTGTACGAGGAGAGCGAGGAGGAATCGCGGGCGAATGCCGATGAGGTAAAGGAGCAGAAGAATATTCGTCTTCCCGATGTGAAGGAGGGCGAGACGGTCACCTCCCGAGAGATCGATCCCCAGAAGCATTTTACAAAGCCCCCCGCACGGTACGACGATGCGTCCCTTGTTAAATTTCTTGAGGATATGGGGATTGGACGCCCCAGTACCTTTGCAACGATCATTTCTACCATTATCGCCAGAAACTACGTCAAGCGTGAGGGTGGAAAATATCTGGTTCCCACGCCCACAGGTGAGCTGACCAACAAGCTGATGCTGGAGAGCTTCCCCGATATTGTAGACTATCAGTTTACCGCGGAAATGGAGACGGAGCTGGATGAGATCGAAAACGGCAATGCATCCATGAATGCTGTTCTGGAGCATTTCTGGGGAGATTTCAGCAAGGCGTTGACGGAGGCTGAGAAGAAGATGGAAACACAGGAGCTGGAGATCCCCGTGGAGGAGACCGACCTCGTTTGTGACAAGTGCGGTCGTCGTATGATCGTCAAGAACGGGCGTTACGGAAAGTTTGCCGCTTGCCCCGGCTATCCCCAGTGTAAGAACACCAAGCCCTTGGTTGCTCCCAAGGAGGAGAACGAGGAGGAGTCCACAGAGGAGAAAAAGCCGATCATTGCTGACTTTAAGTGCGAAAAATGCGGCTCCGATATGGTACAGCGGACAGGACGCTACGGCACCTTCTTTGCCTGTGTACGGTATCCCGAATGTAATTTCTCTAAGCAGAAGACCAGAGAGATCGGCGTACCTTGCCCCAAATGCGGCTCCAAGATCGTTAACAAAACAGGAAAGAACCGTACGGTATTCTATAGCTGCGAAAAGTATCCCACCTGCGATTTCTCCTCTTGGGATCTTCCTCTGAGCGAGAATTGTCCCGATTGCGGTGAAATGTTGTTCCGTAAGAAGGGACAAAGCATGATCATCTGTCACAACAAGGCGTGCGGCTTCAAAAAGCCCGCCCCCACAGCAGAGACGCCCGAGTCCGCCGAGGAATAAGAACGGCGGGGATCCGTTCCGTTGAGCGGACGGCGCGCTCTGTCCACTGACGAAAGGATAAACACGAATGATGGAAAAACAAATGGTAACGGTGCTGGGCGCCGGACTTGCGGGCTGCGAAGCGGCATGGCAAGCCGCCCGCCTGGGCGTCCGTGTTCGACTGGTGGAAATGAAGCCGAAGCAATTTACTCCGGCTCACCACTCGGAGGGCTTTGCCGAGCTGGTCTGTTCAAATTCTCTGCGCTCCGACAGTCTCGCCAATGCGGTGGGACTGCTCAAGGAGGAGCTGCGCCGATGCGGCTCGCTGATCATGGAGGCGGCAGACGCTACCCGTGTGCCGGCAGGCTCTGCATTGGCGGTGGATCGGGAACGCTTTTCCGCCTATATCACCCAAAAGATCAAGGAGACTCCCAATATCGAGATCGTTACCGACGAGGCGGTAGGGATTGCCTCCGAGGGCGTAACAGTCATTGCGACAGGCCCCTTGACATCCGATCGAATGGCTTCTTATATTCGGGAGGACTTGGGGTGCGATAACCTGCATTTCTTTGATGCCGCGGCGCCCATCGTGGACGCCGAAAGCATCAACTACGACGTTGCGTTTTTCGCGTCCCGCTATGACAAGGGGGATGCGGACTACATCAACTGCCCCATGGACGAGGAGCAGTATAATGCCTTTTGGCAGGCGTTGATCTCTGCCGAAGAAGCCCCCTTGAAGGAATTTGATCGGGAGGAGCAAAAAAAGCCGAAGGTTTTTGAGGGCTGTATGCCTGTTGAAGTCATGGCGCGGAGAGGGCATGATACCTTGCTGTTTGGACCCCTCAAGCCCGTAGGACTTGTGGACAAGCGGACGGAAAAGAACAGCTACGCCGTGGTTCAGCTCCGTCGGGAGAACCAAGAGGGAAGCATGTATAATCTGGTTGGCTTCCAGACGCATCTGACTTTTCCCGAGCAGAGAAGGGTTTTCAGAATGATCCCCGGCTTGGAAAATGCCGAGTTTCTGCGGTATGGCGTGATGCACCGCAATACCTACCTCAATTCCCCCGGACTTCTGGACGAGACCTACCGTCTCACCACGAAGGAGGGTGTGTATTTTGCCGGACAGATGACCGGTGTGGAAGGATATATTGAATCCGCGGGATCGGGTTTTGTGGCAGGTCTGAATGCCGCCAAGGCGGCGCTGGGACAGGAGCCGACGGTATTTCCTCGCAAAACAATGTTGGGCGCCATGGCGCACTATGTAGCGGGAGGCGGCGTGGGAGAGTTTGCTCCCATGAATGCCAATTTTGGCATTATCGAGCCCTTACCCACTCGCGTTAAGGGCGGAAAATCCGCCAAAAATGAGGCGCTGTCCGCACGCGCCTTGGAAACGATCGAGCGCATGAAGGAGGCAGAACTTTGAAAACGATCATTGTAGATATCATGGGTGGCGATAACGCTCCTGCGGAAACCTTGAAGGGAGCCTGTCTTGCCGCACAAGAGATAGACGCCAATTATATTCTGGTGGGAGATCGGGCGCAGATGGAGGAGATCGCCCTCAAGGAAGGGCTTTCTCTGGAGAGCTTTGAGATCGTGGATACCTCCGTAGTGATCACCATGGAGGATGAGCCTTCCGCCGTCATGCGCCAGAAGTCGGATTCATCTATGGCGATGGGACTTCGCCTCCTTGCGGATGGCAAGGGAGATGCTTTTGTCAGCACAGGAAATACGGGAGCGCTGTATACAGGTGCCAATTTGATCGTACGACGGGTGAAGGGTGTTCGCCGCCCCGCCATCGGAGCGATCCTTCCCATGCAGCCCCCCGTGCTTTTGCTGGATTCGGGTGCGAACATTGACGTGACACCCGAAATTCTTGAGCAATTCGCCGTGATGGGCGCTACTTATATGAAGGAAATGATGGGCGTAGAAAATCCTCGTGTTGGTCTTCTGAATAACGGAGCCGAGGAACACAAGGGGACGGTGCTGTATCAAGAGGCATACCGTTTGCTGTCTGTTAACTCCTCCTTGAATTTTGTTGGCAATGTTGAGGGAAATCGGGCGATGTTCGATACCTGCGACGTGCTGGTTGCCGACGGCTTCACGGGAAATATTTTTCTCAAGACGATGGAGGGAATGGGAAAACTGATGATCAAGACCTTGAAGGGCTTGTTCTACAAGAATCTCAAGACCAAGCTGGCGGCTCTGATGGTCAAGTCCGGAATCGGGGAAGTCAAGAAGAATTTTGATTCTACCGAGTTCGGAGGCGCACCGATTTTGGGAATTGCCAAGCCCGTGATCAAGGCGCACGGCTCTTCCAACGCCAAGGCGTTCAAAAATGCCATCCGTCAGGCAGTCGCTTGCGCGGAGGTCGATCTGAGCGCGGAAATGTCCGTTTCTTTGACACGTCTTGCCGAGCAGAAAAAGAAGGCAAAGGATGCCGCTCCTGATATGGACAGCGCGGAGAATTAAATTCAATGGAAAGGTGTGATACCGTGCGAGAAAGTGATCTTGCCTTACTGGAAAAGGAAATCGAATATACGTTTCGGGATCATGATGTTCTTCGTGAGGCACTGACGCATTCCTCTTACGCCAATGAACTCAGAGCGAGAAAAAGAAATGTGGAATGCAATGAGCGTCTGGAGTTTCTCGGAGATGCGATCCTTGCAGCCATTGTCAGTGAATACCTGTTCTTTGAATATCCCGATCTGCCCGAGGGTGAGCTGACGGGACGCCGCAAGGCGGTGGTTCAATCCTCGGCTCTTGCCTCCTATGCCAGACGGATCGGACTTGGCCGTTTCTTGTATCTGGGTAACGGCGAGGAAAAGGGAGGCGGAAGAGAACGCCAATCCACGTTGGAGAATGCCTTTGAGGCTCTCCTTGCCGCCATGTATCTGGACGCGGGAGAGGAGGGCAAGGAGGTAGTGAGACGCTTCCTGCTACCCTTGATCGAAAAGGAGCTGAAGGAGAATTACAGTCCGATCAGCGCGGATCCCAAAACCGAGCTGCAGCAGCTGATCCAACAGACGGAAGGAGATTTTCTGGAATACGTTACCGTGGCGGAAAGCGGCCCCGATCACAATAAGATATTTACTGTGGAAGCGAGAATGAACTCCAATATTATCGGAAGAGGAATAGGAAAATCCAAGCGAGAAGCGGAGCAAAATGCCGCACTGGAGGCGCTTCGTTTGTTTGGAGAGGTCTGATCCGAATCAAAGGTGGAAAGAGCCGTGCGATCAAAAAAGACGCGGCTCTTTTTGTTTGCGAAATTCCCTTGCAAAATGGGGATAAATATGGTATGATATAAGTATCCCGAGAGAAAGGAGGACGGATCTATGCTGTTGACAGCCCCCGCTTTTTTGTTCCTGTTTTTACCGTTGAGCTTTTTGCTTTATTCGGTTCTGGGAAAGGGACGGCGGCGTGTGAGCCTTTTGGCGATTTGCTTTGCCTATCATCTTGCGCTTCATTTGTTTCACCCCTATACACTGCTGGCTCCCATACTCCTGATCGGATATACCTATCTTGGCGGACTTTTGATCCGACGGGCTCGGAGAACAGCGTTGACAGTTGCGGTTTGCCTGTTGCCTTATATTGCGCTGATCATTTTGCGGGCGATAGCGTATGAAGAAATAGTGGGATTTGTCTATCCCGTCGGCTTGACAGTGATGACTCTCGGCTCCACCTCATACTTGGCGGATACCGTAAGAGAGCGTTTGCCCATCCCTCACAGAATGTCGGATCTTTGTCTTTATCTTGGCTTTTTTTCGATCATGCTGGCGGGGCCATTTGTCAGATACTCTGAGTTCTTTGAACTGACGAGGGAGGACCGTCTTTCCTTTGGCGTGGTGGATTTTGCGGATGGAGCCCGACTCTTTATGGTAGGACTGGTAAAACGGATTGCAGTCGGTGCCGTTTTGATGGAGATCTACGAGTTGTTTATGCACTCTCTCGCTCAAAACTCCGATGCGCTCGTGACGGTTCTGGCCTTGATCTTTGTTTATTTCGGTGTGTATTTTGTTATTACAGGATATGCAGATATGGGTTGCGGTCTGGCTCGGATGTTCGGTATTCGCTTACGCTACGTACCCACGCATCCTTTTCGTGCCTCGCTTCCCGAGGAATACGGTCGCACGGTGCTCGGAAGCTTTTATGAATGGCTGGAGAACTATGCCGTCGAACCTGCTGTTCGTGTAACGAAAGGGCGCTTCGCCTGTTTGATCCGAGCCATTTGCTACGGCGGGCTTTTCTTGCTGTTTATCCGCTTCGATTGGTATGTGTTGCTCATGGTACTTCCTTGCGTACTGATCACCTACTTCAGCTTACGCTTCCAATGGGAACGCCGATTGAAAAAACGATATGGCGTGAGAATCCTGACGGGATTTCTTACGATAATGTTAACGGCGTTTGGCTGGATGTGCGTGACCATGGGCGGTATGGCGACTGTGTTGAAACGGTTTTCACAAATGTCCTATCTGAATTCGGAGTATTATCTCGATAAGCTTCTTGTGAGCTTTTCCACCGTCGAATTTTTCTGCGTTTTTCTTGTGGGTGTGTTTTTGGTGGCTATGCCGTTTTGCTTACGGGCAAACAGCCTGCGACGGCATACGAAGAAACGGTTGGTACTGGAGGCGTGCGGCAGCTTGGTTTTGCTGATCGTCTTTGCTTTTACGCTGCTTTTCTTTTTACCGCAGTACGGGATCTATGATACGGTTCCGTTCCGATATGTATTTATTTAAAAGGGGGGACGGACGATGAGTCAAAACAAGGCGCTTTCCTTTCTGACGGTGGTGCTCTTTGTTGGAATATTGCTGTCCATTACCCTGTATTTGGGGTTGGGCAATTTGTCCACCGCCGCATCCTCGGAGGAGGGGGAGGAAGACGTGCTTCCTTTTAATGCCTCTTTTCGGGAGGATCATGCGATCCAGACTCTTGTACGATACTGCGATTACGAGATTTTTCGTCACATTGATCGGGATACAGTCATTATCGGCGAGTCCGATTGGCTTTTCGACACGAGACGGACGGACAACGGCTACAACTATTTGCTGGATTATGTTGGTGGATGCCCGTACAGTGAGGCGGAGCTGGCAAAAATATCTCGGTGGATCACGGTGCGTCGAGAGGCGTGCGCGGAACGGGGCGCCGAGTATTTGCTGGTGGTGATCCCCAATTCCATGACGGCATCTTCCGAGTATCTGCCCTCGTATATCGGAGAACAAAGCCACAATACCCGTTTGTCACAGCTTGGGCGATATTTGGATCAAAAAAAGGAGTCCTCTTTTCTGGACCTGAGCGAGGTTATGTGCGGCGATCAGGGAGAAGAAGCTTTTTATAACAACACGGAGGATTCCATTAACGCCTACGGCGCGTTTTCTCTGTATCAAAGGGTAATGACTGAGCTGAAGATGCACGGGAGAGATGTGGAGGCGCATTTGCTGGATGCAGAGTCGATACAATTCTTTACCCACTATACCGACGGAAAGGGTACGGCAAAGAGAGTTGGCTTGGAACGGTTGGTCTCCAACCGAACGGTCTCGCTTTCTGAGGACATGGCAGATTGGTACGCGATCTCGGACGTGACCGTACAGTGTGTCACTACGACCATGACGAAGCAGGGAATGGGAAACGCGGAACGGTTGGTGATCGAGTGCTCCACCGAATGGGATAAAATTCAGTTGATGCCCTTTTTCTCCAACACCTTCGAAACCGTGGTCTATGAAAATTCCATTGATGACGGGATATCCGCGCTGGATTATCACGATGGAACGATTTTAATTCAGGTGATCCATGAAAGTGAGTTGTCACTTTTGCTTCAATAACGAAAAAGGAGGGGCGCAAGCCTTTCCTTTTTTTGTCGAAAATGAAAAGAAAACAGATGAAGCTCATCTGAATAAACAACATGAGTAAAAAATAAAGAATCGAAAAATACAAAAATGAAGCGATACACAAATAAAAAGTAAAAAAGAACACAAAAAATATATAGACATATAAAAAGATACAATATAACAAGTAAAAAAATAATATTAAACAACATAAATATAACCAACAAAATGCGTCTTGAATGCTTCTGCAAAAGAATTTTTTATAAAACTATTGAAAAAAAGGGAAAAATAAGATATAATAACTTGTTGGAAATATTATGACTGATTAAGAAAACAAGAGGAAAGAAGAATGCTTGAATTTAAACATATATCCTATTCGGTTCCCGGAGGAAAGGTAATATTAAAGGATATTAACCTGACGATCGATGATCGATTTGTTGCCATTACAGGGCCCAATGGCAGTGGAAAATCCACGATGGCAAAATTGATTGCGGGAATCATTCAGCCCACAGAGGGCAAGATCTATATGGATGGCGTGGATATTACCGATCTATCGGTAACGGAGCGCGCCAAGGCGGGTGTCAGCTTTGCATTTCAGCAGCCTGTGCGCTTTAAGGGAATCACGGTAAAGGATCTGATCTCCCTTGCTGCGGGAAAAAACACCGGCATTTCCGAGGCGTGTAACTATTTGTCTGAGGTAGGACTCTGCGCGAAGGATTATATCAACCGAGAGGTAAATGCTTCTTTGTCCGGAGGAGAGTTGAAGCGCATTGAGATCGCGATGATCAATGCCAGAGGCACCAAGCTTTCGGTGTTCGACGAGCCTGAGGCGGGAATTGATCTGTGGAGCTTTAACAATCTGATCAAGGTGTTTGAGCGGATGTATGAGCGCACGAAGGGGACGATTGTTATTATTTCTCATCAGGAGCGCATATTGAATATCGCGGATAAGATTTTGGTTCTGGCGGATGGCCAAATGGTGGAATACGGTTCTAAAGACGAGGTGTTCCCCAAGTTGATGGATGTACAGGCAGGGTGCCGCTTTACCAAGAACGGATAAGGAGAAAGAAGATTGATGGATAAGATTCAACAAAAGCTGCTGGAGGAGGTAGCGGGCATTCATGAGGTTCCTGAGGGGGCATATTCTCTTCGGATCAATGGACAGCTTCACGGAAAAAACTCCTCAGAGCATATTGATATTGTAAAAAAAGAGGACAAGCCGGGTATTGATATATATATCAAGGCGGGAACCAAAAACGAAAGTGTGCACATTCCCGTGATCCTGTCCCAGACAGGATTGAAGGAATTGGTGTATAACGACTTTCATATCGGTGAGGATTGCGACGTGACCATTGTTGCGGGCTGCGGTATCCACAACGGTGGCTCAGAGGATGCGGAGCATAGTGGAATCCACTCGTTTTATCTGGCGAAAAATGCAAAAGTCAAGTATATCGAAAAGCATTACGGACAAGGGGATGGTTTGGGCAAAAACGTGATGAACCCCCATACTCATGCGGAATTGGATGAAAATGCAAGGCTGGAGATGGAGACTGCTCAAATCAAGGGGG
>JAZNVA010000013.1:0-4493 GCA_045592565.1 Eubacteriales bacterium
AATTTTAAGCCAAGAGTTTCCGCCGCTTTCCTACACAAAATCATTCGATTCAGAAAAATTTCAAAATAGTCCATCACCGAGCTGTATTGTGTTTCAATGACCAGATTCAGATGAATTTCCCGTTTCTCTTTCAAAATAATAAGTTCTGATCCAACAACGGAATAGTTCACACGATCATGAATATCAAAGGTGCTCACGTCCTGATTGCGAACACGGCTTCTTCTCACATCAGACTTATCCGCCAGAATCAAAGCAGCGGCGATCGGATTGACAGGCACGCCCGTTCCTTCGTCGTGATTGCCGATTGCTGTTACGATGGTGGCGATATCAGACGCATCCATTCCCATATGATCAAGGATACGAAACGCCATAATCGCTCCGCTTTGAGAATGATCCACTCGATTAACCAAGTTTCCAATATCATGCATATAGGCTGCAATTTTTCCAAGCTCGATATCATGCTCACAAAAGTTCAGACTTCTCAAAATATACTCTACCGAACAGGAAACCTTCCCCACGTGAGCAAAGCTATGCTCGGTATATCCAAGCGCCAGCAAGGATTCATCTGCTTTGCTGATATACTCCTTGATCATCGGATCGCTTTTGATATTCTGAAATGTTACCATCACATACCTCCAAAAATAAAAAGTTACCGCAAAAGACTGCAGTCTTTTGCGGTACAGTATCGAGATAGAAATCCATTCTTATTTATTTCCCAAAAGTCTGCGTTTTATGAAACCAATTCCCCTTTTGAAAAATCTGATACAACGCCGATATGGCATACAGGTCCAAAAAATTACGTATGTTTTATACTTTACTGAATCCAAGGAGAGTACCTTTTCCCCCTTATAGACTCGGCAAACATAGCCGATAATCTGATCAGGTAGTATTCCCTTTTCCAACTCGGTCTGGTTATCCCCACACATGATGAAGCTACCGTCCCGACAGATCTTCATTACACGGTGAAGGACAAACTGACCGTTCGTCCGTCGGTAAAAAGCAATATCATGTTTTTTTAGCAGCCTTGCTCCCCCGTCTTGCCGTCTGCTCAATACAACGGAGTCTATCCCCTGTCTCAACAACGGCAACATGCTGGTTCCCTTGGGATACAGTCGAAATTCCCCGCCTCCCTGCAGGACCTCCTCAATAACGGGGATCGCGTCCGCAAGATAAACTTCTCGGTTATTCAAGAATATTCGCTCCCTTTAAGGTTTCTACAAAACGGTCAAAATCTGCCTCAACCGTTTCGCGATCGATCTCGTAATCCTTCAAAATCGCGTCCACAGCCTCGTCCTTTTCACAGCCGCGGGCAAGCATTTCCCAGAGGATCTTTCCCGTATCGTTCAGTTTGATAATTCCATTAAAAATTTTACTTGCCTCTCCAAGAGCAACAACAACACACTCCCCCGCAAGCTCTCTGACAACAAAGCCTTTTTTGATCTTCATAATAAATCTCCTCTTTTGTTTTTAAATTACTGAGGATTCATTCCTCGGTAAGCAACCTCAGCCGCTTCCTCCGAAATATTACATCCAAGAACATAACAAGGTATCTCACGAAGCATCCGATCCAACAACGGGAACAGCGCATCCACCGTTTCCAGATCCTCGGGTGACAATAGCTGGTGAAAAATTCTCATCACCGCTTCGTCTGCCTTGATCCGTCGAATGGTATTCACGGTATCCCGTTCCAAAAAGCAGATCGCCTTCAGTGGAACCGATGTGTTAATATTGTATCCTTCCTTTCCGCACCACGGCGTTCCGTATGCCAACAACTGATCTTCCTTAAACCGCATGATCGGCTTGTCCCCGTTTACGATTTGTACGGAATTTCCAAAGTGCTGTTGCCAAAGGGAAATATGTGTTGATTTTCCCGTTCCGCTTTTAGCGGCAAAGGCATATCCCTGTCCCTCGTATTCGATCACAGCGCAATGCATCAAAAAGGATTGAAACTGAATGGGTAATCGACGGCAGATCTGACGGTAGACACAAACGCCCTCCGCATATGCGGCGGTGATCTTCACCTCTGCCGTTTCCATTTCTTGATGAATATCCGCCTCAGAAACACAAACCGTCATGTCAATCTCATCCGGCATCGGGATCTCATAATCCTTGCAAAGGAGCTTTACGTATTCATATTTATTCTCTATTGCTACGGTAATGTCCGCAATCCTTATACAAAACATAAAGCACTCCTCTTCTTTTTATGAAAAACAAATACCATGCCGTTTTGTGGCATGGTATTCGCAAACGACACAAAACAGAACGAAATCAGAACAAATGAATGTTATCGTAAATATACCGACACAACTTGCCCTTCAGATAATTTCTGTTTTTCACAATGTAATCTCTGACCAGCTTCAAATTCAAGGGAGTCGCCCCCTTCATCTGACGCAGGGTTCTTGCCATATCCGTATCGTAATTCATCTCCAGCGCGGAGCAAAGGAACTCAACGGTTTCCTCGGATGCCAGCTCAAAGCACTTCCATGCCTGCTCGGTATCCTTTTCCGCCAGATCGTAAAGCAGCTTGTATGCAACGGCGGGCTTGAACTGATCCTCCATCTCCAGATAAGGATTATCCAGGATCTTGTCCGTCCAAAGCTTTCCCTCGCTGGGGGCAAACCCCGACAGATAGCGATTCAGTCTGCTGTTGATGATCTGAATGGTCAGCTTATTAGCGGGGATATTCCGCTTTGTCTGGCTATTATACAAAAAGTAGTTCGGCGCGCTGTCATTCTCTACCATCAGCAGATAAAACAGCTCCGCAGCCAGAGCAAGACACAGAACGGCAATGATAAATACCATGATCTTTACCAGGGCTGCGCTGGCGAACTCAATAGCGAAGGCGCCTACGAAAATAAGAGCGATCGCAACAACCGCAAGAACGATTCCCGCGATTCCAAACATAAGTTTCAACTTACTTTGATTCATTTTACACCTCGTTTGATGAAACAAAAATATCTTTATATTATTATATCATATCCCAAAACTCTTGTCAATTCTTTTCTTGAATCTTTTATAAAATTCTCCGCGTGATCATGCTCACGCGGAGAAAAAAATTGTTTTCTGTATTATTTTAGGTATTGCTCTCCCAAAACGTCTTTCACAAGCCCCGCCTCGAAGCCATGGCGAATGCACCACTCGATTCCTGTTCTGAGTCTCTGCTCATAATCGGGCAAATAATGATGATAATCCTCGTAAAAATACTGCTCGTGAATGAGGATATCCATAAAGCTCCGCTCGGGATACATATAGGAAAACCAATCCAGCTCTTGCTCAATTTCAGAAGGTGCATAGGAATTCAACACGGTATCACAGCAAAACATGATCATATCCGTTTTTGGGTTCTTCCAAAAACCAAATTTCCGAACCACTTCAAATTCTTCTTTTGTAGCCTGATAGCATAGTTGAATATGTCCCGATTTGCTCAATGAGAAATCTCCCAAAAGTGCTCTGACTCCGCAATCATACAGTCCACGAACTCCATCTTCTGTCGTTTCGGCAAAGTGCAAGGTCGTCACTGCTCCCCGATAGCCCGCGAACCGTTCGACCTGATCCATTACCTGCTTGCAATCTGTAAAAACGGTTTTTCTGTCAGCAATCGAATACGGATATCCGGGAGAATCGGCTTTTGCATGGAAATGAAGTGTTAGCCAATCATTGACTGACATCCATTCTTCCTTGAAGCGATCCGTCATCTCGGAAAGCTCAAATCCGCCATGCTCGGGACATTCGTTATAAATATTGACATGAAATTTTGTTCCGTATTCTTCATGCAGTTTTTTTAAAAGTGACAGATACGGACCGTCAAATATGGTTCGATATTTCTCCTGATTCCTTGCAATATCCTGCAAAAACCACACGCCGTCATCAATCGAGACTCGGTATATCTTTTTGGGGGTATAAATACGCCAAACAGTACTTTCAATACATTCCCCCGTCAACAGGCTTTTAGCTTGTAAAACTGTCTTTTCCTCCGATAAAGGAACGCTTAAGTACCAATATCCGCCTCGGTAAATGCAAGGTGTTCCGTTTATTTGCAACTTATAATATTCAGGTGCATCGATCACACAATGAATAACATTTTGTCCCTTGGCAATCTTCTCGTCAGTCACATGAATCATTGTTCCCGAAACAGGAGTAACAAAACGCATAATGAAAATCCTTCCCTTTCTGAGGTATTCTATCTCTTCAATCGAATTATATCACACCGCATTTAAAAAATCAACATTTTTAAAAAAGCCGTGCGAAAATACGCACGGCTTTCCTATTTTCTTACAGACCACGCTTTACGTAGTGTGTATGCAGAATCTCGTGAGCCTTGTGGCTGTTGGGCTCGCCAAGGAATTCATCATACAGCTTCTTTACGCCCGAATTTTCGTGAGACTTACGAATATCGCAGTTTACGTCATCGTTGTAAAGGACTGCGGCTCTGACCGTCTTCAGGTCAACCGTCTCTCTGACGATTGCGGGCTGAATGGGCTGTCCACCGCCGT
>JAZNVA010000014.1:0-4963 GCA_045592565.1 Eubacteriales bacterium
CCAAACAAAATCCGCTTTCGAAGGAAGGCGGATTTTGTTTATATTATTCACTATTTATCATTCATTATTCATTTATCTCAAGCGGATTTTGAATGAATAATGAAAAATAAAGTCGCTTCGCTAATGAATAATGAAGAATTAAGGTGGATTTTCGTCCGTAGTGAGAAAAGCATTTTATTTTATATTGAAAAATGCGTTATAGTGTGATAAAATAATTTTAAGAAAGGTGGTATGACTATGAAAGAGAATTTGTTGATCGATAAATCTATTACTTTTGCTTCTCGTATGAAAGAAATGGAAAATATTTTGAATTTATTTATTTAATTATAGGTTTTTCAATAAACCGCACGAAGGTATCCTAAGAAAAGGTGAGAAAATATGAAGCATCATATTTATTATAAGTACTTAGAATTCAATGACGAAAAATTTTTTACGATTTGCTTGCTGCCTGAAAAAAATGGGAAATTTCCGATTGTTATTTCCCGTTCGCCATATGTGAACCATACCGTCGATATGCCGGAAGAAAAGATTGTGCAAGACTATTATCATAGCGCCAAGCATTGGTTGGAGCGTGGGTATGCCCTTCTTTTTCAACATTGCAAGGGGCAGGGAAAAAGCACCGGCGCTTTTGTGCCTTATGTTCACGAAAGGGAGGACGGACTTGCTTTTCGAGAATGGGTCAGAAGGCAACCGTTTTATAACGGTGAAATTTATTTGATGGGTGGAAGCTATACCGCCTCTCTTCATTATGCGACGGCTCCGTTTGAGCCGGATGTTAAGGGCGCTATCTTTGAGGTTCAGGACAGCGAGCGCTATCGCCTTTGGTACCGTAACGGACAAATGCGCAAGGGACACGCTAATTGGCATTTTGGATTGTATAAGGCTAAGTGCAATTTGCACAAGAAGTTTGATATGAGATCCTTCTCGGAATTGCCAATCAAAGGACTTTCCAATAGCGCGTTTGGAGAATACGCGCATGATTTTGAACAAATGCTTGAAGCTTCCTCTCCGTCACATGAGTTCTGGTCTACACGCTTTGGCGGAATTGACACAAAGGACGCGGTTACCGATGCGAACATTCCGATCTTGCTCACTACGGGATACAACGATTTTTACGTCGGAGGCGTTTTTAAAATGTGGCAGCGTATGAGCGAGCAGACCAAAAGGAAAAGCGCGTTGCTTGTTTCTCCGTATAATCACGGTGATGGCTATGATCAAGAAAACGGCGTTTCCTTCCCGAACGGTCAAAGGAAACAGACCTTTGGTGGGGATTATCAGATTGCTTGGTTTGACCATATCAGGAAAGGAACACCGCTCCCATATAAGACAGGCGTTATTACGTATTATCGCGCATTTGAAAACGGCTGGCAAAGTGATTTTTTTCAGCCGGTGACCAAAGACATGACGATCCCATTGGGAACAGGTTCTTTTTGTTTTGATTACGATCCGCTATGCCCGCCATCGTTCAGAGGAGAAGGGCTTTTGGTAGAAGATTTACAAGGACGTTCCGATGTGTTAAGTATTTGTACGCCCGCGTTCGATGCGGATACCTTTGTGAAAGGGCAAATGAAAGTTATGTTGGCAGTTGAGTCAAATGTCCCCGACACGTCTTTTTATGTTCGGATTAGCATCAAAAAGCCCGAATATACGTACGTGCTTCGACACGATATCACCTCTCTTTGTTATCAGCTTGATGATTATAAAGAAAACAGTGTAGCAACATTGGAATTTTGTTTTGATGAATATGCGTTCCTGATCAAAAAGGGTGAATGCTTGCAGCTCGATATTTCTTCTACCGATAACAATACCTATGTTTGCCATACAAACAAAAAAGGAGACTATTATTTGCAGACTGAAACGGACAGAGCTGAGAATAAAATACATCTTGACAAATCTTGCTTGATTCTTCCCGTTGAGCAGTCATAGGTTGCATTCTTGTACTATAAGATCATTTAAGAAATATCCGAAACTGACGCCTGTAGGCAACGGTTTCGGATTTTTTATATACAATAATCTTTATAATAGATTGAAATAATAAATTGACGGCTCCCCGGACTTGTTCAGTAATTCCAAAGGGCTTTATTTTTAAATTCTTAATCTTACTCAACGCTCTGGCATGAATCCGATGGGTCTGGGTCCATTCGTAGTGGATCGTGGCGGCGACGTCGTTCCAATCAGCACCGTCAATATATCGCAGGCGCATTTATAAAAACGGAATTTTTGAAAAAGTATTGAAAGAATCTTGCTTTTGTGATACAATTGACATTACACCGATCATGAGTGTCAAACTGTATCAAAACAGTATGTCAGGAGGCAATAAGTGAAAAGAAAATACGATATCGCAGCATATATATGGCCCGCATACACAGGGGATGAGCCGAGAACCCGAATGTTCTGGAAAGAGGGGATCGGGGAATGGCAGTCGGTGAAAAATGCCGTTCCTAAGGAAAATGGCTATTGCTGGAACAGAAAGCCTCTTTGGGGATATCAAAACGAAGCGGATCCCAACGTTATGCATGATCAGATCGAGCAGGCGGTAAAACACGGGGTAAACGTGTTTATTTACGACTGGTATTGGTATGATAATCGCCCGTTTCTTGAAAATTGTCTCAATGACGGATTTCTGAAAGCCGACAACAGAGATAAAATGCAGTTTTACTTGATGTGGGCGAATCACGATGCCAATAATTATTGGAATATTGATCTTTCCGATGATCTGGGAGATACGGTCATCTGGCAAGGTTCGGTTGGGCGAGGCGCCTTTGAAACCGTTGCGAAACGAGTGATCCACAACTATTTTATGCAGTCGAATTACTACAAAATAGACGGCTGTCCCGTATTTATGATATATGACGTAAATAATTTGATATCGGGACTTGGAGGAATCGAACAGACAAAGGAGGCGCTTGCTTGGTTCCGTGACCAAACCAAACGGGCAGGTTTTCCCGACTTGCATCTGCAGATTACGATTTGGGGCGAAAATTCGCTGAATCTCAGCGGATTTGATTCAAATATGCAGGGCTCCACGAAGGATATTGTGGCTTTGCTTGGCGCAGATAGCGTATCACATTATCAGTTTGTTCATTTTACGAATATTGATCGGGATTACGGAGATATCCTTTCCGATGTCAGGAAGGAATGGACACGAATTGACAATGAGTACAAGATCCCGTATTTTCCTCATGTTTCATGCGGCTGGGATAATAATCCGCGATTCCGCAGATTTAAAGGTGGCATTGTGAAAAACAATACGCCGCAGAACATAAAAAAGGGAATGGAGATGGCAAAGGAATACTTGGATTCGCATCCCGAACGTACGCCTCTTGTAACGGTCAATTCCTGGAATGAATGGACGGAAACCAGTTATCTTGAGCCGGACAATTTATATGGATATGGCTATTTGGAGGCAATCAAGGAAGTGTTTTTGGATGAATAAGCGAACAGCTTGATCCTATTTGCTTTTTGGTTCAATGAGGTTCAGTGAAAAAGCAAGTCGTAGACCTGCTTTTTCCATTCTTCGTATGGTGGAGTTGTATTGACATCATTCGGCGGTCGTGTTATAATATGCACAGAGTGAATTTTGACCGAAAGGAAAACGACATATGGAAACGAAGCCGATATTCGGTCTGATTGAAAAACGAAAAGCTGAGCTTTTTGCGCTTTTGGGCAGTCTTGTGAAAATTGACTCGCAAAACTTTAAAACCCATGGCAGAGAAGAAGCCGTGGCAAGAGAGATCTACTGCATTTGTCAAGCGTTGGGATTGGAATGCGAGCTGTATTCGCCTCTTGATATTGAGAATTTCGACAAGCATCCCGAGTATATGGACGGCAGACATCTGGAAAACCGATATAACGTGACGGCTCGCTGGCGCGGTGTTACCGACAAGGACGAGCTGATGCTCATGGGACATACCGATACGGTGGAGATCGGGGACATCACAAGCTGGAATAAGGATCCATTTTCGGGGGAGATCTCCGAGGGGAAGATCTGGGGCAGAGGCGTTGGCGATGACAAGTATGCCTTAGCGGTGGTCATTTTCCTGATCGGGCTTCTCAAGGAGCAGGGCTTTGTTCCCAAAAAGAATATTTTGTTCACAGCATATGTGGACGAGGAGCGCGGTGGTTCTCACGGTGCTCTGGCTGCGGTTTTGAAATATCCCTGTCCGCGAATTGTCAATCTGGATTGCAGTGAGGATCAGATCTGGCATTGCGCGTCGGGGGGGCAGGGGCTCTATTACCGCTTCCATACCAAGGAAACTGTTGATAGCGCGATACATGGCGCCATGGCTCTTTCGGTTATTCTGGATGAAATTGAAAAATTCGGCGACAGACGGAGAGCGGAGCTTGAGAAAAATCGGTTCTACGCGGGAACCGTGATCCCTGAAACTGCCCTTCGATATATGGATATCCACGTAGGAAGAGACGGTAAGGATCTGGGAAAGGGGGAACTGTCCTTTACCTTCTATACGGATAAAACAAAGGAAGAGATCGAGGCGGAGCTGAGGGAAATCGAGGAGACCTTGAGAAACCGATTAGGCTCCATGGGAATCGTCAGCGAAGGCTTTTTTCCCAGAACCCGATTCTTTCATTACGTGCACTGTGATCCCGATAGCGAGGATATTCTCGCCATGCGGAATGCTTCCATGGAAGCGACGGGAAGCGCTCCTATCGTCTGCGGTTCCTGTCTGTCGGATCTATCCGTGATTTCTAAGTATGGAAGCTCTTCGGCATACGGCTTTGGTATGGGAAGGGACTTCGGTCTGGAGGGCGGCGCTCATCAGCCCAACGAATTTATCGAATGCGATAAGCTGGTAGCGTTTGCCAAAACCATCGCGGCGTATCTTCTTCGTACGATGGGGTAAGAAAAAGTAGGTCTAAGAAATCGATCTGAAAAATCTAATGGTAGAAGCCATCTCGGGAGGTAATTATGAAGGAAAAGCTTTTTCAAAAGATAGACGAGCTG
>JAZNVA010000015.1:0-2994 GCA_045592565.1 Eubacteriales bacterium
TCGCTTCTATAATAACGAACGTATTCAACTCAAAACAAAACTGACACCACTCGAAAAGCGATGTCAGTTCGTTGCTTAACTTTTAATATTTTCTGCCATTAAGGCTGTTTTTGTGCTGTCCGCACAATTTGGGGCAGTTCAGACGGCGCCCCCTTTTTTTATTTTTCCTCGTTTTTCTCCAGCATCGCCTTAACGCTTTTGACGTACTCGGTGGGAGACATACGAACCGTGTCCTTAAACACCTTGGAGAAATGGTGAACCGAGCAAAAGCCGCACAGCTCGGCAATATCCGTGCAGGAATGCTTTCCACCCAGCAGCAGGGATTTTGCCCGCTGGATCCGAAGCTCGGTGAGATATTCCATGGTTCCGCATCCACGCATGCTTCGGAACAGATTCTTCAGTGTGGTGGAACTGACAGAAAATGTTTCACAAATCTCACCAAAGGTCATTTTTTTCTGCAGATTCTCCTTCATATACGCCACGATCCGATCAAACAACGGATTCTGTCGCATCTCAGCAGGGAGATCCGGCTGTTGCTCTCGGCTGTCTTGCTTTCGGATCAGATGAATGAGCAACAGCTCAATATAGTTCTGGATCACCTGTTCGGAGCCGAAATAGTCTGCCCGTTCCTTGCGAAGAAGCTGGGCATCGTAGGTCTGCCCCAGATTGTTGTGGAAGCTTGCCTTTGCCTCCCGTAAAATGGAAAACAGAGCCACAGTAGCATATTGATCCAAGAACAAAATTCGATCGGCGATCCTGTGAAGCGCCTCGGTGTCGGAATAGAAGCTGACGATAATGGAATTTGCCGCCGTCTCCCCCGCGGGACGGACATTGTGGAATTGTCCGGGCGGATGTAAATACGCCTGCCCATGCGGCAAAGTACACCATTCGGACCCGTCAAAGATCTCAAGAGCGCCCTTGTCACAGTAGATCAGCTCCCAGAAATCGTGGGATTCACCGGGATATGCGAAGTGAGAGGTATATTCAAAATAATGAATGGAAACTACACTTTCCAGACTCAGCTCGCGTGAGAGCGAGGTTGGAACGTAACGCACGGCACTTACCTCCGAAATTTTTTGTACGTCCATTATATCACGACTTTTTGAGAAAGTCAACAGATTATATAAAACTATACCAAATATACAAAAATATTGTCCGTTTGTCTATTGACACTCCCCCCCTCCTATGATAAAATGAGGACGAACTCATTTCAAGCCATAACAAATCCATAACAAAGGAGCAAAAACTATGAAAATCGTTGTTGTAAAAAATTATGATGAAATGTCCCGCGTATCGGCAGATCTCGTAGCTGACGTGCTTCGCGCAAAGCCCGACTGTGTTCTCGGTATGGCAACGGGTGATACCCCCATTGGAATGTATCAGAATCTCGTAAAGATGTACCGTGCGGGCGAGCTGGATTTCTCCCGCGCAAGCTCCGTCAATCTGGACGAATATTACCCCATTACCCCCGACAACGACCAGAGCTACCGTTATTTTATGAATTACCACCTCTTTGACCATATCAACATTGATAAGGCAAAGACCGCTGTTCCCGACGGAACCGTTGCCGCCGAGGAGGTTGACGCCTTCTGTCAGGCATACGAGGACAAGATCGACGCGCTGGGCGGCATTGACGTTCAGGTTCTGGGTATCGGACGGAACGGACATATCGGCTTTAACGAGCCAGACGAGGAGCTGGTCGCCATCACCCACCTGACGGGACTCACCGCCAGCACCATTGAGGCAAACTCCCGCTTCTTCGCCTCCGAGGACGAGGTTCCAAAGCACGCGCTCACCATGGGTATCCAGAGCGTATTCAAGGCAAAGAAGATCCTGCTGATGGTATCGGGCAAGAACAAGGCCGAGGCTGTCAAGGCAATGCTGAGCGGCAAGATCAACACCAAGTGCCCCGCCTCTCTCCTCTGCCTGCACCCCGACGTAACTCTCGTTTGCGACGAGGACGCGTATTCTTTGGTTTGATTGAAAACAAAATAAAGCAAGAAGGACGGATTTCTCCGTCCTTCTTTTCTGTTTACTGATAGACCCCAAACATCTTCTCCAGAGATCCGCCGGGGCTGTTGATCTGCTGCTCATAAGCCATCAGATTGGTGTTCAGATCGTAGTCGGGGTTTCTCAGGTAGCTACGAACTGCGCCCGTATAGCCCGTTACTCCGCTTCCTCCGGCCAGATAGTTACCGAACTGACGGGTTGCGTCACACATAACGTTCTCCATGATCTTGTCAACCATCTCTCTGGTTGCCGCGTCCTTAGAGTACTTCTTCTTCAGCATAATATCGTAAAATTCATAATATAAGCTATTCGAAGATTCCGCGCAGAGCGCGTCGGTCATATGAGCCGCGAAATCTCTCTCCGTCCCCTGACGGATATTGATATTCATCGCCCAAACGGTGTAGTTATCGTTGATGTAAGACACGTAGTTTTCCTGATACTTATCGTACTTAGGCTGAGGCATCATACCGTACGCGTCGGTACCGATGGTGCGGAAGCTATCGTACGCTGCAGAGAAGGTATCGGTAATAAACATCGCATTACCGTTCAGGAACGCGCCCACGCCGCTGGTAGTGGTATAGTACACGTCGCCGGTTTGGTTACTGGAAGGCATTACGCCCGGGTTGTCGTGATAGAAGCTGCGAACCTTTGCCAGCTTTGCGGTATTGGTGGTACGGCTCAGAACTGCCTGGATTCCGTCATCCGTCTCCTCGATCGCTACGATACCCATAGCAGGCGCCCAGATATCGTAAGAGTTGCCGTAGTTGGAGTAGTAACCGAAGGTATCGCCGACGTTCTTGATACCGTCGTCGTTACCGTCTGCCCATACATCCTTTACGATGATCTCCATGTTTTCCAGAGTCCAGTCGCCGCTCTTAACGAGACCGTAGATGTAATCCTGGTCAATGTCATTTTTCGCGCCGAAACGCTCCAGAAGCTCTACGTGATAGAAGGTAGCCATGGTGTTCTTCAGCTTGGAAGCGC
>JAZNVA010000016.1:0-16441 GCA_045592565.1 Eubacteriales bacterium
TTGGTTTTAATACTTATTATATTTTGTGGAGCAGTATATCAAGGCTTAAACAATGATATAACCTACATATCGTCTATGGCAAAGAAGCGATGGAAAGAACCGATGATTGATATTCTTTCCGATATAAGCATTGATTACTCCGAAGAAGAATGCTCGCACTTGGTATCGTGCGCGGTTGGTCTTTTGGAAGTTGATTTTGTTACAAAGACGCCGGAGCTGATTGTTGCTTATCCAGGAGGTTCTGCGCGAAATTATACGCTAACAATAATTAGTTTGGAAACAGGTGAAGTAATGGGCGAGACCATGACAGGCTGGTACGACGAAAACGCGTACGGTTTCTGGGGAACATATCTGAACACAGAAGATAACACTTATCATACAGTCGGTTCATACAATCATCGTATCGGTTGGCAAGGCAGAGAGAGAATGACCTCTATCATCGAATGCAGCGAAGGAGCAATAACAGAAAACAATCTTTTAAAAGTTACAACAGAACATAATATCAATTTCCCTTTATACGACGAAAATGGGAAATTGGTTTATGACGATACTGTGACCGATACTGATATATGGTTTTATCTTAACGGACAAGTGGCGGATCGCGAAGACTACTATGATGCAAGAGAATCTTTTGCATTAAAATATCAATTCATCCCAGATACAGCGCTTCAAATGCACGAATGGAGCGATATAGAGGGGGCATCAAAACAAGAGCGTATTGAGCAGATGGTGGAGGTTTTGTTATCATCAGAACAAAAGTTTATCAGGTTTTAAAGGTGATTATGGTAAAACAGATAATTAAAAATAACCGAAGAAGAAAAAGAATTAAAAATTTTAGGAAGCGCATATTCGTTAAACCAAAAAATGAGAGAACTATTTGCAGAATACCAAAAAATAGGAATCCATTTGAAAAAATGTGAGGAGATGTTATTATATGAAAGTTACTATAAATGATGTGGTGATTGCCTCGGCTGAACGAACTGTAAAAAATCATTCTTTGGAGCAAATTAAACAGTTTTCAAAGAAATTCTACGAAGATAAAGAATACCAACTTGCCATAATTTATTTCAGAGAGGGGGCTATCAGAGATGATGGAGAATCTCAGTATTATTATGCAAGAATGCTCCAATTTGGTTTGGGAATGGACAAGCCTGATACAGTTGAGGCGATGAAATGGTACTATAAAGCGGCGGAAAACAATAATGCAGATGCGCTCTATACTTTAGGTAGCTTTTATCAATACGATGTCTTAACGTGCAAAAAGGATCAAACCACATCTGAAATGTATTATCTAAAAGCTGCTAAATTAGGGCATGAGAAAGCAAAAGAGATTCTAATTGAACGGTTTGAAAAATGTATCGTACCTCTTACTTTTGACGAGAGAGAATTCCTTCCTTTTTATGCTGAACTTGCAAAAAATGGAGACATAGATGCTTTAATTTTCCTATCCATGTGCAAGTTGATTGGTTTGTATGTTGTAAAAGATGAATTTAAGGCTTTTCGCAAACTTTTTGAAATAGCGGAAAAAGGAAATTCTACCGCTGCATATTTTGTTGGGTTTTGTTATCAGTATGGAGTTGGAACGTTTCAAGATAAAGATGAGGCTCTGGGCTGGTATAAAAGAGCGGCGTTCGGAAAAGATTATGACGCAATTAGATCTTTGGCATATCGGAACGATGAGTATGCTGATGAATGGGCGAGCATAGCGGAAGACAGTGTTTTCAAAATCCATCTAGGAGAAGAAGCTCTTGAATATCAAGGACGCAGGTCGGTACAAGCGTTAATAAAGTGCCCCGAATTTTATCGTTTTGCCTCGGAATTTGATGATGTTAATGCTTGTTATCTTTACGGGGTATCATTGAGTAAACATCGTTATCTTGTACCCACTAACGAAGATCCTTTAGTTTATTATGAGAAAGCAGTTCTTATCAATCGACACGTGCAATCAGCTCATGAAATATACGATTATTATCTTGATCGATATGATCCTTGGGGTACGGATAATATCATCTATCTTGTCAAAGATATTCTGGCAGAAGAAGGAGATGTTCAATTACAATACGAAATGGGCATTCGATATTTTTTTGGTGACAATGTAAAACGAGATATCAATAGAGGTAAACATTTCTTAATAACGGCTGCTGATAATAAACATCGAGATGCTAAAAATTTTTGCGAACGCTATTTAAAATAAAAATGACGATTTCACTTGTTTACTCAAAGAATCTCTTTTTCACCTTCTCATAACTGAGCGTTTCAAACTCTATCAAGTCACTGCAACATTCTCGCAGAACCTCGGCTTGATATTCGAAGCAATACATGATTCCTTGTATTTCGTGTTTGAGAAGTCCGCTATTGAATTTTTTGATTCGGTATAGGTTGCAGGTATAGGCGAAGAGTACGGGAATACCGTCCTCGGTCATAGCGTCGTTTTCGACGAGATAGTGATAATCTGCCGGACAAAGATCGAAAGCCAAAAGCTCGTCGAGTTGGTTGCAAAGGTCGGGATCGCAAAGAAACCGCAGGAGCAGTTCTCCTTTTTCATCGTTGGTTACGAAATAGAAGTTTTCGTAGTTTCCGTCCAGAAGAAAATAATGTTTTGCCTTTTTCGTCAGGATCTCACTTGCCAGATCCATAGAATTGGCGAGAAGAAGTCCTTTAATCGTTTTCGAAAAGTATGGCGATGAAAGACCGTTATGACACAGGAGATTTGACACCGTGGCTTTCGTTCTCATCTCGGCACGATAACCCCATCTGATCATATGATTGCCAAGATTGTACGTAATGAAAATATCTTCCGGCGTCAGCAACACACCGACAAACCTCGCACCCTTTGTTTTGAATAACTCCTCGCCGTGCTCCCTCATTTCGAGTGACGAATAAAAGGCGGACGATTGCAGGGACTCGCCTCCCTTAACGGTCGGCGAGAAGATTGTGGGGCGCTCGTCGCGAAAGATCGACGCACCTGCATTTCGCATCGTGAGGGTTGCCTCGGCAATTCGGTGCAAACGTTCACGGCGGTGTGTCTCGCCGTGAACGTGATTGGTGTCGGCGTTTTCCGACATACACAAGGAAAAGCGTCCTGGGTTGTCGGCAAGCAAAAGCCGTTTGGCTGTGGTTGTCGGGCGTAGTCCGCGCAGTCCGTCTGCATAATAGGTTTTCATCAAGCCGCCTCCCTTGAGCGACGACACCACCTTTCTCGTATAGCTCTCACTGTCGAATAGGCGTGGTAGTAGGGTGGTTGGGAACTCACCGAATATGGCGGTAAGTTCGAGTAATTCGTATGCCTTGGTTCGTTTTCCGGGGAGTGTATTTTTACGTGATATAACGATCACCTCCTTCATTTTTTTACACATTTTATTACCGCGTCACATATACACAAGTTGATTTTTTGAATCCTTGAAGGTCTGAAAAGCCTTGATTTATATAGCTTTTTGAGCATTTCAAATTGTCTCACTTTTTTGGCTCCAAATCGCCAAAAATTCGATATGGTTTTGGGATATTATTTCCGCGTTTCAAGCCACGTCGGAAAGCGTTGCTTTTCCATGATCGTGATTCGCGTGCAGTTTGTCGCGCCGAACTCGGTGGTGTGATACATATCGCATAGCCGCCCCGTGTCGTCGGACAACACAAAAGCGGATATCGTATCCAAAACTTGCTTTAATTCCAAGTTGTCGTAATCCCGCACGCGACTTTTACATACTTTTTCGTCATAAACGTGAGTAAAGCATACGACACAGTGTTCAAAAATCGGGATTCTGTTAGCGTTCATATAATCATTCAAAGTAAAATACAGCGGATCGATCAGAAATTCCGAGCTGCTCCAAGCCCTCTTTTTAGGAAGCAAGCGCGGTGAGACGATCTCAAAAATACCATCCTCATATTTGATTTCAATGCCATGCGCTTCACCTGCCGCAACAAGATATTCAGCTTTTTTCGTTTCCGTCATATCGTATACCAAATGCCGCAATCGGCAAGTGATCCGCTCGCCGAGAAGTGCTGTGTCTGTAGAAATCTTTTCGTAGTCTTCGGGATTGTTCGTCGGATTCATGTGGTATAACATTTGTAAGTCTCGCAAAAGCCGTTCCGTTTCGTTCTGTGTTTGGGTGATTTGTTTGCATAGTGCTTGTCTGTCCATAAAATTCTCCTTTCATTTTCCGAGTTTTTTTCCCTCTCGCCTATTAAATACGAGGGAAGTGGGTGATTTTCTGCAAGGAAAATGAAAAAAGTTGATATTTTTTTCAAAAATCCGACGATTGTCGGATTTTTGTTCCGATGATTGTTGAGAATTAAAAAAAAGAAAAGAACCACCGAACGAATTCGATGGCTCTCAAAACTGTAATTTTTATTTCGCAAGTATTATCTTGCAATGATTCCCGATCTTTGTGGGAACATGGGATCGTTTCTCGTCAGCGTCAAAAGTCTGCACGCCGCTCCCTCGGGGTGGTTTCTTCCCGCCTCCCAGGACTCTACGGTCTTCACCGATACGCCCATAAATTTTGCAAACAAAACCTGCGTAAGCCCTGTTTGATTGCGTATGTCCTTAATATCCTGTGCCGTAAACACCTCTACGGGAGTAATCGTAAGCGTCGTCTTCTTGGCTTTCAGATTTCCTTTTTCGTACTCAATCGCTTGTTCTACGCCAAGCTTAATATCATCAAAAATAGCCATAACGGTTCTCCTTTCCGTTTACTTATTTTCCTCAAGCTGCTTTTCGAGTATTGCGATCATCCGGCAAAGCTCGTTTCTCTCTCCTTCGGTCAGATTATCCTTCTCACTCTTAGGATATGCGGTGATAAGATATATTTTTTCATAAACCTCAAAGTCTATGTATATCACTCTGATGCTTCCGCTTTTACCTCTATCCTCAAATGCAAATCGCATTTTCCTGATACCGCCGGTTCCTCTCATGACGGCGCCAACCTTGGGATCGGCAAGCAATTCCTCTTGCAATCTTCTGAGATCGGCGTCATTTAATCCAAGCTTTTCCCACTTGGCGCGAAAAATCGGCAACTCAATAAACGATCTTGTCATAGTTTTGTCTCCTTGTACTTCCTCCGTCCACTAACATTATACCCTATTTAATAGGGTTTGTCAAGCCCTTTTTTTATGATTCAAAATATTTTTGATCGTGCCTTTACACCTCCTTCCGTTATGTATTTTCGTTGTTAAAGATTCATAGCGATCCGCTATGGTACTATTATACCAATGGCAGGCGCCATGGCGGCGCCCATGTTGGACGCGTCGTTGATCCCCTTCTCCACCACGATCCCCGGCAAGCCCTCGGAGATCCTCACCGCTCCCTCCTGCTCCACTAAAAATGCCCCCGCTCCCGTCACCGTCCACTGGGCGGTGGGAGACCGTTGCGCGCCGTACTCCAACGGTGTTCGGTACTGTCGCTCCGCCGAGCAATAGTGTGAGGAGGTCACCGCGGCGCAGGTGGAATAATACCCCGCCGAGGTCATCATGGCAGAGAGCATCAGGCTCTCCGCCGCCGTAGAGCAGGCGCCGTACAAGCCGAAATACGGAATATCGAAGTGCAGGAGCCCATAAGAGGAGCCCACACATTGATTCAGCAAATCTCCCGCCAACAACGCGCCGATCTCCGATTCTGTAACAGACGCTTTGGCAAGGGCAGTGTTGAGCGCCAACCTCTGCATCTCGCTCTCTGCCTTCTCCCACGTTTTCATGCCGAATCGGTCGGTGGAATCATGGAGATCAAAGCAATCTCCGAGAGGTCCTTCGTATTCGTATTTTCCCACTACGGAGGACGCTACGCGCAAAGCGGCGCGATCAAATTTCAAAATCGGATTTCCCATCGTTTTCTCTCTTCTTTCCCGTAAACTTCAAAAATATTATTTACAAAATATTGTCGGATATACTTGCAATTTCTTTCGGGGATGTGTTATAATAAAGGTGTCATAAATTTATAAAATTCAGAGGTGACCTTATGCTGTTTACATTGAAAAATAACAAACTGACCGTAACTCTTTCCACCCTTGGCGCCGAGATCAAATCGGTAAAGGGA
Organism: Eubacteriales bacterium; assembly: GCA_045592565.1. Classification (GTDB taxonomy): domain Bacteria; phylum Bacillota; class Clostridia; order Oscillospirales; family CAG-272; genus HGM12713. The sequence goes on from JAZNVA010000016.1 coordinate 6,029, forward strand.
GAAGGAAACTGCGAGTACGTATGGCAGGGCAATCCCGACTTCTGGGGGGGACAGACTCCCATTATGTTTCCCATCTGCGGACGCCTCACCGAGGGCAAGTATACCTACGGCGGCAAGACCTACGAAATGGTGCTTCACGGCTTTGCCAGACACTGCGAGTTTGAGGGAGAACAGCTCTCCGAGCAGGCTGTTCGTTTTACCCTGAACGCAAACGAGGAGACCAAGAAGATCTATCCCTTTGACTTTACCTTTACGGTGGACTACCGTTTGGATGGTAACACCCTTTCCACTGACCTGACGGTTCGCAACAACGGCGAGGAGATCCTTCCCGCCGCCATGGGCTTGCACCCCGGCTTTAACGTGCCGCTGGATACGGGCAGTTTTGAGGATTGGTATGTGGAGTTTGGCGAGGTCTGTTATCCCGACTCCTTCATTCTCTCTCCAACCTGCTACCTCACGGGCGGCAAGGAAGCCTTCCCGCTGGTGGACGCCAAGCGCCTGAATCTGAAGCACACCCTCTTTGACAACGATGCGATCTTCCTGTCCCGTGCGGCTCGCTCGGTAACGCTCCGTTCGGATAAGAGCGCCCGCTCTCTGACCTTCAGCTATCCTGACTTCCCCTACGTGGGCTTCTGGCATTCCAGAGGGACCGAGGCTCCCTTCCTTTGCATCGAGCCTTGGTGCGGTCTGCCTGCCTACGACGGGATCATCGACGATTTCGCCAAGAAGGGCGATATGTTCCGTCTGTTGCCCAAGACCGAAAAGAAGGTCTGCGCCACGATCGAATTTAACTGATTCGGAGCGAAAAGCGCCGAACGAAAAGGGAGGCTTTGACCATGCTGGATGCCCATGAGCTTCAATACCACATTGCCGCAAAGCGGGGCGAGATTGGAGGATATTGTATTCTGCCCGGAGATCCCGGTCGGTGCGAAAAGATCGCCGCCCATCTGGAAAACCCCTATCATTTGCGGAGCAATCGGGAATACAACATTTATAACGGATTTCTGGACGGAGAGCTTGTCACCGTCTGTTCCACCGGTATCGGCGGTCCCTCTGCGGCAATTGCTGTGGAGGAGCTGGCGGCGTGCGGTGCGCACACCTTCTTGCGGGTAGGAACCTGCGGCGGCATTGCCCTGCCCGTAAAGGCGGGGGATCTGGTGATCGCCTCGGGAGCCGTCCGTCAGGACGGAACCTCCCACGAATACGCCCCGCCCGAATTTCCCGCCGTTCCCGACACGGACGTGCTTCTGGCTCTGCGGGATGCCGCGAGGGCATCGGGGATTCCTTACCACACGGGAGTCGTGCAAAGCAAGGATTCCTTCTACGGTCAGCATTCCCCCTCTCGTATGCCCACAAGCGGCGCGCTTCTCGCCAAATGGGAGGCGTGGAAACGCCTCGGCGTTTTGGCAAGCGAGATGGAGGCATCCACCATCTTTACCGTTGCGGCATCCTTGGGACTCCGCTCGGGCGCCGTCTTTCTGTCGGTCTGGAATCAGGAGCGACATGAGGCGGGATTGGACACCGACGAGGGAGAGACTCACGATACGGAGGGCGCGATCCGCGTAGCGGTGGACGCCGTCCGCCGATTGATCGCCACTTCCGAAAAATAATCAAAAAAACTTGAATTTATCCCTTGACACAATATTCTTTTTTTGATATAATACTTTTATATGGAAGAAATGCCCGCAAGGCATTTAAAAACTCGCAAAAACGGACGAATATGCAAAGAATATACAAAATTGAAGGAGATTACAAATGAAAAAATTTCTTGCGATCTTTTTGGCACTGTTGATGGTTATGACCGTCGCGCTGGTTTCCTGTAAGAAGGATGACAAGACCGACGAGGGCGACGACTGGGATAACGAGGATTACGATAATATCGGCTCCGGCAGCGAAAGCGGAAGCGGATCCGAAACAGAAAGCGGAACCGAAACCGGTGACGGAACGACACCCGCAGGCTCTTGGACCGAGGTCAACCAGACCGTTTACGTTCTGCACCCCGTTTACCTCCGCACCGCAATGATCGACACCGCAAAGTCCACCATCGCGTTGGACATCGGCGAGACTCTGACCAGAGTAGGCGTTCACTCCAGTGAGAGATGGGCAAAGGTAACCTACAACGGCGAGACCTACTTTGTATATAACTTCGTTCTGTCCACCAGCCCTGTAAACTTTGCGAAGGTTGAAAACGTGGAGACCACGGTAATCAACAGCCGCACCGACGGAACCGAGGACACCTACTATCTGCGCTCCACTCCTTGTCTGGCGAGCACGACCAAGTACAACGACGTATTGAACAACTCGCCCGTATCCGTCAAGAAGAGCGAAACCACCGAGAACAAGCTCGTGATCACGGGATATGACGCAGCAAACAACTGCGCGCGTGTCACATACAAGGGTAATTCCTACTACATCGTAGCAACCTTCCTGGAGTACTACAAGACCGGTAACAACGCAGGCGGCGGATCGATCCTTCCCGCGTGATCGATACATAAAAGAACAGCCATTGCATCGCAATGGCTGTTCTTTTTTATTTTTATTGCTTTTAGTCCCGATTCTCGATCATGGCGTCGATCGCCAAAACCACAGCGAGCGCCAGCGCTTCGTCCACGTAAGGATCGATATCGATGGCATAGGCGTCGCCCCAGCTGAACCAATCCTTATATACCCGCACGATGGGAGTAGCTCCGTTGTCGATTTCGAACTCGTGGGCAAAGAGGTCGCCGCGGATATTCCAGCCCAAGCCGTCAACAAAATAGCTGGGATGGAATAGGCTGAATTTTTGAACCGCCTCGGCAACCTGCTGACCGTCCCGATAAATGAAATAACGGGGATACAGAGAGAATACCTTTTGTTGAACAAAGGCGCGCTCCCACCCTTGTCTGTCCAACAGGTGAAGCTTCCGTCCAAAGCTGAACGCTTCGCCCTCTACGGTATAGGCAACGTCACCCTGCTCATCATAAACGCAAAACCGATCGGTCCAGGAAAAAACCTTCTGTCGCATAAAAAGACGCATATACTTGTCCTCTCTTTTATCCAAAAATTTCCGCCGCGCCTACCACTCGCAGGCAGTCGTTATCCACGCGATCTCGCCCGTAGGCGTCAAGAAATCGATCCCGATAGGCATCAGTCCTCAGGTTGAACCGCAACGTCCACGCGCCCCAGAACAGGTCTACGTGCCGATCTCCCACGCCACCGTTGCCAAGGTCGATAAATCCGCTGAAGCGCCAACCGTCCAACAGAATATTGGGCAGACAGTAGTCCCCGTGGATCAGGGTATCGGAACGGAGAAGCGCTCTTCCCTCCTCCACGATCCGCCACGCGTCCGCGACGGTGGAAATGCCTCCCGCATCGCTCCCGTAGGAAAGATCGTATGCGCCGCATCGGTAATTTCGCTCCGCGTTGGCAAAATACTCTGTCATGCGGTCGGAAACGGGACAACCCTCAAAATCCTCCTCGTGAAGAGCCCGAAGGCGCTCCGCGAGAAGATCGCACAGCCGCGAGGGATCATTCAGATACGTCTTGTGGGTACAATCCTCTCCCTTGATTCGGGCAGTCAGGAGCCAATCCCGATCCAATGATTCGTAGGCAAGGACCTCCGCTCCCAAGCCTTTTCTATGAAAATACGCATCCAGCTCGGCTTCCCGCGCAAGGCTTCCCTTCTCCGCGGATTTGAGATAATATCCGCCATCCTTTTCCACGTAGATCACCCGCGCCTCGGGAGAACAGCTGCTGTCAAAGAGAACAGCACCCGACAAAAGCGACTCGAATGCGGAGGGCACCGAAAGGGTGCCTCTGGCTATAGGAGTTCGTTTCATCCAAAGATCCCCGTCAGGAAGATCTCAATTCCAATGACGATCAGAATACAGCCGCCGAGGATCGATGCCTTTCCCGCCATTCTCGTACCGAATTTTTTACCCAAAAGCAAGCCGCCCACACAAATAAAGAAGGTCAGAACGCCAATGAGGGCACAGCAAATCAACGCTTGAAGCCAACCGTACTCGGCAATGGTGAAGCCAACAGACAGCGCGTCGATAGAGGTAGCGATCCCCTGCACCAGCAAGGCGCCCAGTCCCACGGCGCACGCACCGCACTCACATTCCTTATTTTTGATGCCGTCAACGAGCATTTTGGTGCCGATAAAGACCAACAAGCAAAGCGCGATCAGCGGGATCCACTTGGCAAAGGAGCTAAAAAACTGCACGAAGGTATGTACGCACAGCCAGCCGATCAGGGGCATCAAAAACTGAAAGAAGGCAAAGATCCCCGCAATGGAGCAGAGCCGTCGCTTCCGCATGCAAGGCTCGTTGAGCCCGTTGGCAAGGGATACGGAAAAGGCATCCATAGCAAGTCCCACGCCAAGCATGGCGCTATTCAGAAAAAATTGCAAATTCCACATAAGTCCGTCCTCTTTTTCTCTTTCTTTGTCGAAAAACCCCAAGTGCGGCAAAGCCGTACTTGGGGTGAATGGTTTTGACACAGACTCCATGTATAGCTTTGCAGTTACACATGAGTCTCGCAATTGAAAGCAAGCCAGGCGCGTGTGCGCCAGTATGTTGACTTGCTACGCCACGTATGGCGCTCGCTACTCCCTCACAGGATTTCTCTCAGTATATCACAATTTCCCTCTTTTGTCAAGGTTTTTTCTCAAATCGTTTCTACCTTGATCATATTGGTATTTCCCGACGATCCGTTGGTCATACCGCCCGTGATGACCACGCGATCTCCCGCGGACAGTCCAAGGCTCTGCTTTGCCAGCCTTGCCGCCTCATAGAACAGCACATCGGTAGAAAAATATTTCTCACTCATGGCAGGAAGCACGCCCCAGGAAAGCGCTAACTTTCTCCAGGTTTTTTCATCGGTGGTCATACCGATGATATCCACGGGACAGCGGAATCGGGAGACCATGCGCGCGGTCATACCCGACAAGGAGGACGCGACGATCGCTTTGGCGTCCAGATCGATCGCCATGCCGCAGGTGGAATGAGAAATGGCATCGGAGGCGTTGCGGATAATGAACTCAGAATCACGGAACACCTTGTCATAGGAAATATTCTTCTCGGTCTGGGAAGCGATCCGCGCCATAGTCTCTACCGTCAGCACGGGATATTTACCCGCCGCCGTCTCTCCCGACAGCATAATGGCGCTGGTTCCGTCATAAACCGCGTTTGCCACGTCGGAGATCTCGGCTCTGGTAGGACGGGGATTGTAGATCATGGACTCCAGCATCTCGGTAGCGGTGATTACCCGTTTTCCCAGCAAACGGCAGGTGGTGATCAGGTGCTTTTGAATCGCGGGCAGCTCCTCAAAGGGGATCTCTACGCCCATGTCACCACGTCCGATCATAATGCCGTCGCACTCACGGCAGATCTCCTGAATGTTATCCACGCCGGAGCGGTTCTCGATCTTGGCGATGATATCCAGATTCTCTCCGCCGTTGGCTCTCAGAAATTCTTTCACGTCAAGGAGATCCTGACGGACCGACACGAAGGAGCAGGCAATAAAGTCCACGTCATTTTCAATACCGAACAGCAGATCTCTCTTGTCATACTCCGACAGGTAGGTCTGCTTGAGCACCTTATTGGGGAAGCTCATGCTCTTGCGGTTGGACAGCTCGCCGCCCACGATCACGCGGCAATGAATATCGGCTCCCCGAACCCCCTCCACCTCAAAAATGACAAGTCCGTTGTTCAGCAGAATCCGATCTCCCACCTGCATCTCGTCAGGCAGATTCTTATAATTCACGGAGACCTGTGTTCCATCCCCCTCCACGTCACGGGAGGTGAAAATGAAGGGCTCTCCCTCTCTCAAGAAGATCTTTCCGTCCTTGAAGGTTCCGATGCGATATTCCGGTCCCTTGGTATCCAACAAGATGGCAATGGGAAGTCCCAGCTTTTTTCGCACCCGCTTGATCAGATCAATGTTCTGCTTGTGATCCTCATGGGTTCCGTGGGAAAAGTTCAGCCGCGCCACGTTCATCCCGGCAAGGCACATTCCCGTCAAGGTCTCCTCATTGTTACAGGCAGGTCCGATGGTACAGACAATTTTCGTTTTTCTCATGTTATGTTACCCTTTTTCTTTTTTAAAATCATATCCTCGAACAGATCAAGGACAAACGCCCCCTGAGCTCACACGCTCCCATATCAGCGGGCATCAGATAGCTGTCCCCCCGTCTGATGGGGTATTCCGCACCGTCATGAACGATCGTCCCTTCCCCGCCAAGGCAAAGAACAGACACAAAGCTGTCCGCCGTGGCGATCAGCGCATCGGCAGAGTCGATCTCCATACGCCACACCTTGAAATATCGGCTGTTGGCAAGGAAACCTTCCTCTCTTCCGTTGGCAAATCGAATCGCATCGATCTCGCTCGCCTCAAAGGGACGGATCACCTCCAGAGCCCTCTCGGTATGAAGAGGACGAAGCTGTCCCGCCGCATCCCGTCGGTCGTAATCCCACACACGATAGGTCAGATCGGAATTCTGCTGGATCTCCGCGATAAGGATCCCCGCGCCGATGGCATGCACCATTCCCGCGGGAATGAAATAGGTCTCTCCCGCCGTCACAGGGATCTCCCTCATGCCCTCTCGGATCCTTCCCTCGGCAACCAGCCGAGAAAAGCTCTCCTGATTTACTCCGTCAGCAAGTCCGTAAACGATGGTAGCCCCCTTCTCCGCATCCACGATATACCACATTTCGGTTTTTCCGCTATCCCCCTCTACACGGGAGGCATAAGCGTCATCGGGATGGACCTGTACCGAAAGACGGTCGCGTGCATCGATCAGCTTCACAAGCAAGGGAAACCGGTCACCGAGGCGGTATGTGGGGCTGACCGAATCGGCGCCCGCCTTTTCAAAATACTCGGCAAGCGTCATCCCCTTTGCCACACCGTTTTGAATTCGGCACATCTCCTGCGGGCGAACCGAAAGCTCCCATGCCTCGGCGAGATTCTCCCCCTTCGTCTGCTTTCCCCAGTCTGTTATCAGTTGATCTCCTCCCCAGATGGCAGACTTGGCGATATAATCTAACTGTAATGGATATCTTTTCATTCTTTTCCCCGTTTCATACTATTTTCGAAAAATTCGTCTTTTAAAATAGAACACACGCCGACTGTCCGATACTGTCCCTTGACATACATACCGTCTCGCCGATATCCCTCCAACGTCATGCCAAGCTTTTCCATGACGCGCAACGACGCGTCGTTTCCTTGCATAAATTTTGCTTCCACACGGTGCAAGCAAAGCTTCTCAAAGCCAAAGCGCAGGACTCGCGTCGCCGCCTCGGTTCCATACCCCATTCCGTGATAGTCGGGATTGAGCACGTAACCAAGCTCTCCGCCGTTGTGCGGAAGATCGAAGCGGGTAAAGCCACAGGTTCCGATCATTCTGCCGCTCGCCTTCTCCACCACCGCCCAGTCGTAAAATTCTCCCAGAGCATATCTCCGTTGCAAATAGCGCAGATAATCCGCAGTATATTGCATCGACGGGTGAGGAGACCAGAGCAGAAATTCGGTCACGTCCTGCCGTCTCGCGTAACAGAACATATCCTCCGCATCCGAAACGCGCATGGGACGGAGAAGCAGACGCGCGGTATCAAGCTCTGGCATATTAGAAAAAATTTTACAGATGCGTTCTTTCTCCATTCCCATTTCCCTTTCTCGCAAAGATCGGTGAAGGATCATCAAATCCTCCCCCATTTTAATTATACTCGTTCTTGGAAGAAATTTCAAGATTTTTTCTAAAATATTCTTGCGAATGGGCTTTCTTTTTTTGAGAACGTATGTTATAATATAAGGTGAGAAAGTATCGAAGCAAAACGGAGGGCGTATGACCGATCAATTGACCAAGCGAGAGTGGAAAGAGCTGATAAGAGAGTCTGTGGTTCCGATCCTACCCGATCAATCCTTGCGTGCGCATCTCCTTGCTTTTCGTCTGTTTTTCAAATGGGGCATCGTCTCCTTCCTTTGCGGAAAAAAGCGAGCTCTGCTGACCGCTCTGGATCCCGTTTGCCGTTTTTTGCCGATCAACAAGGACGAGGAGCGTCTCGCCGCGGAGCAACTGACGGATTTTGCGGAAGCGTGGAGCGACTGTCTGTTCTTTTTCCTTCCCCTGACCGAGAAGGATCGGATCTTTGCCGACAGATACGCGTCCTCTCTGACCTGCCGCATGATCGTCTCTACTCCTCAAGCGCTGTTGTCTCAAGCACCCTCTGCTCCCTGTCCCCTGCCACTGAATCAGGAAAGGTATACATCATGAACGCCGTAACGCTTGGTATTCTGGGTGGGCTCGGTCCCATGTCCGGTATCCGATTTTGTGAAATGCTCACCGCTCATACCCGTGTGAGCGCCGATCAGGAGCATATTGATTTTTTACTGTCCTCCAAAGCAACCACACCCGACCGAACCGACTACATTTTAGGACGGTCGGAATGCAATCCCGCCCCCATTATGAGGGCGGAAGTAGACAAGCTGGTGGCGGCGGGAGCGGATCTGATCGCCATCCCCTGCAACACCGCCCACTATTTTTACGATGCCATTGCCGCGTCGTGTCCCGTTCCCATCATCAATATTATCGATCAGACCGTGGAATTCTGCCGTCAAAATCAAATTCGACGCGTGGGCGTTCTGGCAACGGAGGGAACGGTATCGTCGGGAGCCTACGAGAGCGTACTTCGCCGCGCGGGACTGGAATATCTGACCTGCACGCCCGAGGAACAGCAAGCCGTCTCCCATATCATATACAGCCAGATCAAGCAAGGCTTACCGCCCGATACGAAGGCATTTCGTCAGATATCGGAGGCGCTTCGCCTGCGAGGAGCGGAAGCTCTCATTCTCGGCTGTACCGAGCTGTCCCTGCTTAAAGAAATACTGGGAGCTGACGGTAGCTATATCGATTCCTTAGAGGTCCTTGCCTGCGCTGCCATTCGGCTGTGCGGAAAGGAACCCATCGGCTTTGCCCCCTCTTTGATGAATTTTCAACCAAGAAAGGAACTTTCCCATGCTGTTGAATGAACTGATGCAAACCATTCCCTATACCGAGATCGTCAACCGAAGCGGGATCGACCCCGCTGAGATCGACGTTCTGTCGCTGTGCTGCGATTCTCGCCAAGCGCTTTCCGATTCTATGTTCGTTTGCATCTCCGGCGCTGTCAATGACGGACACGAATACGCATGGGGCGCATACAATCGCAGATGTCGGATCTTCGTCATGGAGAAATCGGTCCGTCTTCCCGACGACGCCTTTGTGATCATCACCGACAATACCCGCATCGCGCTCGCTAAGCTTTCCGCGGCATTCTTCGGCAATCCCGCGCAGGAGATGACCATTATCGGTATTACGGGAACCAAGGGAAAGACCACCTCCTCTCTTATGATCTATCACGCCCTCAACCAAAACGGCATCCCCGCGGGATATATCGGCTCTAACGGCGTGTGCTTCAAGGATTACAGCTTCAGCACGGTCAACACCACTCCCGAGAGCTACGATCTTCACTGCTACATGAAGAAAATGATCAACGCGGGTGTCAAAACCCTTGTGATGGAGGTCTCCTCTCAGGCGCTGAAGATGGCTCGGGTTCACGGGATCCCTTTCCACATCTGTGTCTTTACCAATCTCTCTCCCGATCATATCGGCGAGCATGAGCATCCCGATTTTAACGATTACAAGCTCTGTAAGCACTCCCTCTTTACCGACTATGGCGCGCAGACCATCGTCTATAACGCCGATGACGAATACGCGGAGGAAATGGTCAACGGAAACCGTTGCAAAAAGGTAGGGATCTCCATTCAGAGTCCCGCCGATTTCCGTGCCAAGGATATTCGGTATTTTCGTTCCCCAGGTAAGATCGGCGTGGACTTTATCTGCGGTCAAGGCGATCATACCTTCCCCATTGAGGTCGCCTTCCCCGGAGAATTCAGTGTCTATAATGCTCTCACCGCTCTGGCAGTTTGTACCGAGCTTGGCCTGAGCGCGGAGCAGGTGGTCAAGACACTGCCCGACATTCGGATCAAGGGACGGTTCGAGACTCACGAGCTGCCCAACGGAGCGACTGCGGTCATTGACTACGCCCACAACGGCGTTAGTCTGAAGGCGGCGCTTCAGGCGCTCCGCGCCTATGAACCGAACCGTCTGATCTGTCTGTTCGGTTCAGTAGGAGGAAGAACAAGGATCCGCCGCGCCGAGATGGGGCTTGTGGCATCCCGCGACGCCGACTTCTGTATTCTCACCTCGGACAACCCCGATAACGAGGCTCCCTCCGCCATCATCGGGGAGATCGCGACCTACTTTACCAGCGGCACCTGTCCTTATATGGCGATCGCCGACCGTAAGAAGGCGATCGAATACGCCCTCTCCCATTCCGAGAAGGGAGATATCATTCTCCTTGCAGGCAAGGGACACGAATCCTATCAGATCATCTG
>JAZNVA010000017.1:0-4582 GCA_045592565.1 Eubacteriales bacterium
ATATTGAATCTTATCAAGAGTGGTGGAGAGACAGGCTCTGTGAAACCACGGCAACCTGCCCCCCGAAGGGGAGTAAGGTGCTAATTCCGGTAGATGAGAAACCAAGTACATCTCCGGCAAATCGGAGATTTTTTTGTTGAAAAAGGAGAGAAAAAATGAAAAAAATGCTTTTTACGTCTGAATCGGTAACCGAAGGACATCCCGACAAGATCTGTGACAAAATTTCCGACGCGATCCTGGACGAATTGCTTCGTCAGGATCCCATGTCCCGCGTCGCGTGTGAGACCTTTTGCACGACGGGATTGGTAACCGTTATGGGAGAGATCACGACCAAGGCATATGTGGATTTTCAGACCATTGTTCGAGAGACGGTGCGGGAGATCGGATATACCCGCGCAAAGTACGGCTTTGACTGTGATAGCTGCGCGGTGATCAGCTCGATTCACGAGCAGTCTCCCGATATTGCCCTTGGAGTAGATAAATCTCTGGAGGCTAAGGAAGGCGACACCGACGGAATGGATACGGGAGCGGGAGATCAGGGCTTGATGTTCGGCTACGCTTGTAACGAGACAGCGGAGTTGATGCCTCTGCCAATTTCTTTGGCTCACAAGTTGGCGCTTCGCTTGACCGAGGTGAGAAAGAACGGTACGCTTGAGTACCTTCGTCCTGACGGAAAGACTCAGGTAACGGTGGAATATCACGATGACAAGCCCGTACGCGTGGATACCGTGGTCATTTCCTCTCAGCACGGCGCAGAGGTGGAGCTGTCTCAGATCCGTGAGGATATTATCCGCGAGGTGATTACCCCCGTGGTTCCCGCATCCTTGATGGACGGAGAGACCAAGATCTACGTCAATCCTACCGGACGCTTTGTTATTGGCGGTCCTGCGGGAGATACGGGTCTGACGGGAAGAAAGATCATTGTAGATACATACGGCGGGTATTCCCGTCACGGCGGCGGAGCTTTCTCGGGAAAGGATCCCACAAAGGTAGACCGTTCCGCATCTTACGCGGCTCGTTATATTGCAAAGAACATTGTAGCGGCGGGAATTGCCGACCGTTGTGAGGTTCAGGTGGCGTACGCCATTGGCGTGGCAAAGCCCGTTTCTGTCATGATCGACACCTTTGGTACGGGCAAAGCAGAGGAGTGCAAGATCTCTGAGGCAGTGGACAAGCTCTTTGATCTTCGTCCCGCGGCGATCATTCAGCGCTTTGACCTTCGCCGTCCCATTTACTGCCAGACCGCCGCATACGGTCACATGGGTAGAGAGGATATCGATCTTCCTTGGGAAAAGACCGATATGGTTCCTGACCTGAAGCGGGAGCTCGGTCTGTAAAATTTGAACTTCTGCCTCCACCTTGTCATACACTGACAGGAGGAGGTGGTGAAATGCTTTATTTTCGAACTGCTATGGAAATTCTGGTGGCGATGTTCGCGGTGCTTGGTCTGTACGTTGCTGTTCGCTGGTGCTGCGGCAAGCTATTCGGACCAAACAATCTGACGGTCGTCATAGAAATACTGACACAGCGCGAAGCGGAGTCGGCGGAGGTGCTGATCCGCGACGCGCTGTCTCAATATCTGAGCCTTCCTTCCGTGAGATGGGCGGTAATGACCTTGCCTGAGCTTGCGGATCACCCAACATTGATACGGGCGATGGAGACTTACGGATTGACCTGCTACGTGATGGAGCAAGAAAACACATAAATAGAAAGGAGGCGTGAATGTGACAGAGGATGTAGAAAAGGGATATGGCAGGGATCTTCAGAAGTTAGAGGGTAGCGTGGAGCGTGTCATCTATACCAATGAGGATAACGGCTATACCATCTGTGACATGGCGACCTCCGACGAGGGTGAAATCGTAACCGTGGTTGGATTGATGCCCATGATCGGCGCGGGAGATCATTTGTGTCTGTATGGAAAATGGATGCATAATCCCAAATACGGAAGACAGTTTTCTGTTGTTCAATACGAAAGAGTCATGCCCGCCGATCAAGCTTCGATCCTGCGGTATCTGGCGTCCCGCGCGATCAAGGGGATCGGTCCGAAAACCGCTCAGCGGATCGTGGAGGAATTCGGAGAGGACAGCTTTGACGTTATCGAAAATCACCCCGAATGGTTGGCAAGCATCAAGGGGATTTCCATGAAAACCGCCCTGAGCGCTTCCGAGAGCTTTAAGGAACAGGCGGGAATTCGCTCTGCAATGATGTTTTTTCGAGATTATTTCGGCGTTGCAACGACCGTGAAGATCTATAAAAAATGGGGAAGCAACGCGGTGGAGATCGCTAAGAAAAACCCCTATCGCCTATGCAACGAAATTGAGGGGATCGGCTTTGAACGAGCGGATTCCATGGCGGAGAAGCTGGGGGTTGTGGGAGATCATCCCGAGAGGATCATGAGCGGCTTGCGCTATGTACTCTTGCAGAACGGCTCCCAAAACGGTCATGTTTGTTTGCCTCGGGAAAAGCTTCGGGACAGTGCGGCGCAAATGCTGCAGGTAGGTGCGGAGCAGACCGATGAGGCAATCTCGCTTTTGCTGAAAAGCGGAGGCTTTCGTTACGTTTTGCGCGAGGATCGACAGATGATCTATGACGCGGCAACGTATGACGCCGAAAAATATATTGCGCGGAAGCTGATCTTACTGGATAGCCTTTGCGCATCTATTGATTTGCAGGATATTGATCGCTTGATCGAAACAGAGGAGCGCAAAAGTGGAATTCGTTATGCGTTTCAACAAAAGCAGGCAATTTCCGATGCTTTGCGCTACGGCGTCATGATCCTGACAGGAGGTCCCGGAACGGGAAAGACCACTGTGGTGCGCGCCCTGATCCATATCTTTGATGTATTGGGATACGACATTGCTCTTGCCGCTCCAACAGGACGCGCCGCCAAGAGACTGTCCGAGGCGACCTCTATGGAGGCGAAAACCATACATCGTCTGCTGGAGATGACCTACGAATCGGCAGGGCATTATACCTTTCTGAGAAATGAAAACGACCTGCTGGAGGAGCAGGTGATCATTGTGGATGAGGCGTCCATGGTGGACAACTCCTTGATGTGCGCACTTCTGAAGGCTGTCAAGCCGGGCGCGCGAATGATCATTATCGGTGATTCGGACCAGCTTCCTTCCGTTGGGGCGGGGAACGTGCTTCGCGACGTGATCGAGAGCGGCCGCTTTGCTACCGTTCGCTTGAACGAGATCTTTCGTCAGGCGGAGCAAAGCTTGATCGTTACCAACGCCCATGCCATCAATCGCGGGGATATGCCTCGATTGGATGTGAAGGATAATGATTTCTTCTTTCTGAGACGGTGGGGAGATCGGGAGATCGCCGTGACCATCGCGGATCTGTGTAAGAACCGTTTGCCAAGAACCTATGGCGAGATGGCGCGAAATGGGATCCAAGTGATCGCGCCTTCCAGAAAAGGAGAGGCGGGAACCGAAAATCTCAACGTTTTGCTTCAACAGACACTCAATCCCCCCGCCAAGCAGGTGCGGGAGCACCGCTTCCGTGATCGGATCTATCGCGAGGGAGATCGGGTGATGCAGACCAGAAACAATTACGATATTCTCTGGAGCCGTGATGCGGATGATAAGACGGGAAGCGGTATTTTTAACGGAGATATTGGAGTGATTGAGGAGATCAACGAGCCCGAAAACGAAATGACGATCCTATTTGACGACCGTCGCGTGCAATATGATTTTTCTATGCTGGAGGATCTGGATCATGCGTATGCCGTTACGGTTCATAAAAGTCAGGGAAGTGAGTATCCCATTGTGATTATTCCCATGTGCTCGGCAGCGGCTATGCTGTTGTCCAGAAATTTGCTCTATACGGCGGTCACAAGAGCCCAGCAGATGGTGATTCTGGTCGGTCGCGAGGAGATCGTGGACGAGATGGTGCGCAATAATCGACAGACCATGCGATATACGGGCTTGCGGGATTGGCTGGCGGTAGGTGAAGAATGAGAAAAAGAGAATGGTTGGATCGGTATTTTCGCGTACGGAAATGCGGCGGTTGCGGAATGATCCTTTCCTTTGAGCATTGCTACGAGGCGTTTTGCCCCGATTGCCGCAGAAGGTGGAATATAGCAAAGACCGAAAGCTGCTCCGTCTGCTTTCAATCGGTGGCGGAATGTACCTGTCAGCCCAAGGCACTGTCCTCTGCGGGATCCTTGACCTTGAGAAAACTTTTCTTTTACTTGGCAAAGCGGGAGTATGAGCCGCAAAATCGGATCCTATATCATATTAAAAAGAAGCCGAATCGCCGTCTGTTTCTTTTTCTCGCATCGGAGCTTGCTCCCATGGCAAAACAGGAGCTTTCCGTGCTTGGTATGGAAGAACCCTATGAGAACGCGGTGATCGTATCCATGCCACGAGGACGGCGATCAAGGGCTGTTTACGGCTTCGACCAGTCGGAGTGTCTTGCTCGCAGTCTGGGACAGATCATGCATATTCCTTACGAATCCGTCCTTTGCAGAAGGTTTGGAGGTCGGATCCAGAAACATTTGTCTGCCAAAGAGCGACAAAAGAATATGCGTCGGGTGATCTCGGTGCGAAAGGAAGACGCCGTTAAAGGAAAATAC
>JAZNVA010000018.1:0-9639 GCA_045592565.1 Eubacteriales bacterium
GCGCTTCCAAGCTGAAGAACACCATGGCTACCTTCTATCACGTAGAGCTTCTGGAGCGTTTCGGCGCGAAAAATGACATTGACCAGGATTACATCTACGGTCTCGTTAAGAGCGGCGACTGGACTCTGGAAAACATGGAGACCATCGTAAAGGATGTATGGGCAGACGGTAACAACGACGGTATCAAGAACGTCGGCGATACCTTCGGTTACTACTCCAACTACGGCAACTCTTACGATATCTGGGTACCTGCTATGGGTATCGTATCGATCGAGGAGACGGATGACGGAATCCAGGCGGTTCTGAGCCGTACCACCAATACCGAAAAGCTGAAAGATGTTCGTAGCTTCTACCAAGACAACCAGGGCGTAATGCCTTCCAGTAACCAAACCAGCGACACGTACTATACCACTACCAGCGGCGTGGGCGCGTTCCTGAACAGCAACGCTTTGTTCATTACCGATACCTTCTCTGCAGCGTACGATAGCTTCCGCACCATCGGTACCGACGCGTACGGTATGATGCCTCAGCCTAAGTACGATGAGCATCAGGATTACTACATGTCCTACATCAACGATAACTACACCGTTTGGGCTCTGAACACCAACATCAAGCACGGTGAGGAGAGAGATTTCGCGGCTCATATGACCGACGCGCTCTGCGCAGAGTCTGCCAACTCCCTGTACTACGAGTTCTACGACGTAATGCTGAAGAAGAAGTACTCCAAGGACACGGCAACCAGAGAGATGGTTGACAAGATCATGGAGAACGTTATGTGTGACGCTACCCGTCAGTTCGCTAACTATCTGGCCAGCGAAGGCGGAGTAAAGGGTTATACGGCCGTAGTTCGTAGCTACCTGAGAAACCCCGACTACGATCTGAACACCAATCTGATGGCTTTCGAGCAGCAGATCAACAGCCCCGGCGGATCTCTGGAGAAGATGTTTGAGTTCTATCAGTAATCGAATTCGGTTGATTTGGTTATCTGAAGATTTTTGGCAAGATTTATACGGAACCCTATAAGATCCGTATAGAAAAATAAGTAGGATCGGTAGCAAACGAATCGGAAACGGTTTGTTTGCTACTCGGTTCATTTAGCTGAAAAATGATCCGAAACGGATCAAAATAAATATGCTAAAGGAGGAGACCTTATGGCAAAACGATGGAAACTTTTGTGTCTGATTCTTGCCCTCGTGATGGTGCTCGGCGCCTTTGCGGGCTGTAAGAAAAAAGAGGAGGATAACCCTACCACGGATGATCCCATCGAAGAACCCCCCGCACCTGTTGAAACAGTGGAGGAGATCGATCTTTCTGAGTACACGATCGTTCGCCCCTTCAGCAGCGTCAAAAAGCAAATGAGCTCGATTTTGGTGTCGGCTGTGGCGGATTTCAAAACTGCCGTGGACACCCTGACGGGAAGCGACGTGAAGCTGGAAGATGACCAGGTCAATGCCGCGGATTCCGCCAAAAAAGAAATTCTGATCGGCTACACCAACCGTCCCGAATCCCAAACCGCGATGGAGGGATTGGAGGAAGGTAAGCATCAGTTCAGTATTCGCAGAATCGACAATAAGCTGGTAATCGTCGGTCATACTCAGGAATTGGTAACCAGAGGTCTGGCTTACCTGACTGAGAATTACGTATCCAAATCTACCGGTGAAGGTAAGTTTGAGTTCGCGAAGGACGAGACGGTCACCAAATCTTATAAATTCCATGAGATCATTACGGACGAGATGCCCAAGTACGAGGTCATCTACAGCATGTCCGCGAATGATTCGGTCAAGAACGCATCGGAGGGAGTATGGAAGTATCTGAATTCTCTGACCACACAGGATGCGGTGCTTGGAACCGACTTCTTCAACTTTGCTAACGGTATCGAGGAGCTCTTCTCCCGTTCCGGTATCGTGGTTGGAACCACTCAGCACCCCCGTACGCAGGAGCTGTTGGCTGAGGCTGACTACTTCTCGTGGACAATGGAGACCGATTCGGATCAGATCTATCTGTTTGGTTCCGATAACGATTCCATCGAGGCTGTATGCGCATACATGCAGAACCTGATCGCTGCAGGTAAGGTGGAGACCGCGGCAAAGACCACTGTCCGTATTACCAAGGGCGATCCTGTTGTGGGAACGGGCGCTGAATGGAGCAGCCAGATCCCGAGATACAATGGAGGAACCCTTCACAGCATCGAGGAGTTCTCCGAGAACTACTTCCGTCTGTATTATACGGGAACGACCCGCGCCGCATACAACGAGTATCAGGCAAAGGTTCTTGCCGCAGGCTATAAGCTGTACAGCGCCAACGAGCTGGAGGGCAACGTATACAAGACCTATAAGAACGGAACTCTGATGCTTCACTCCTATTATCTGGAGAATGAGAAGACCGTATCCATTGCGGTAACTCCTCTCAAGAACTTTACCGATTATCCTCTTGCTCCCGTATCCGACTCGAAGGTGACCGATCCTGCGATGAGCGTGATAGCGATGGATTACATGAAGATCTCCGGTACTGACGGAGCAGGCTTTATCTTCACGATGCCTGACGGAAGCTACGTAGTGATCGATGGCGGTCACGGCAGAAAGGGTTCGTGGAAGGTGAAGGAGCCCCAGGAGCAGCAGGTTGACGATAAGGGCAATCCCGTGTTTGCTGAGGACGGAAATCCCGTTTACGTGGAGGAGTTCGTTATTACCTACGAGGGTGTATCTTCTAAGCTCTATAATTATATGAAGGAAAACAACCAGCGTACCGACGGCAAGATCCTGATTCGCGCATGGATCATTACCAACGCGAAGTCCGATCACTACGGCGCGTTTGTAGATTTCGCAGCGGATCATGCAGCTGAGGTAACTCTGGAGTACTTTGTAGCTCAGTTCGACTACGATAAGCAGACCATGAGCGCGGACGGTAGCGGTAACAACAAGGGTAACGGTAAGGAAGTTCAGGCGATCATGGATGCAAAACGTATGTTCCAGGGTACGAAGTATATCGTTCCTATGATGGGACAGAAGATGTACTTTGGAACCATGGAGACCACCTTCCTGTATACCGCAGAGGCGTTCTGCCACGCGGATCCCGATAACGTGGGTGACCACTCTCTGGTATTCCGCAGCGTATTCGAAGGAAACAGCTTCCTGTTTACCTCCGATATCGGTCTGGACGTTCTGAAGATCGTAACCAAGAACTATACCGAGGCGACCTTGAAGTCTACCTTTGTTCAGGTTCCCAGCCACGGAACCGTTGGACGGAGAGATTTCTGGAATGCAGCACAGCCGACGTATCTGATCATTTGTACGTCTGAGAAGGATGCATATATGGCAACGACCACCGACAAGGCGTTTATCAAGTACGCGACCGAACTGGTTGACGGACAGGATAATCCTCTGATCAAGGCAGTCTTTGACGGAGAGAGCCGGTACGAGGTCGAGACCGCGAAGTTCCCGTACGTTTACGTGGAGGAACCTGAGGGCACCGTTGACGGTGACTTCACCACCAACCAGGATACCATGACGTGGGGTGATCTGTTCGCGAACGGAACCAGCGGTCCCAGCCCCGATCACAGACCCGGTGATTACGATACCGAAAAAGATTCTACCACTTGGGAGGATATGATTACTCCCGCGACTGCATAAGGAGAGCATTGCAGCAATGATAACCCAAGAAAAACTCTGTGCCTGTCTCGGCGACACCGCGGCTACTTACCCCTGCGCCTTTGAGCGTGTGGGTGTGTACGCGGAGGGTGCCGAGAAGGGAGATGCGCTGTGCGCGCTGTTGATCGCGGAGGGATATACCCTTTGCGACGAGCGCGAGGTCGCAGATAACCGTTTCCTTCTCTATCGGAAGGAACGTGAGACGGTCCATGTGGACATTTCCAAGACGATGAACACGGTTCGTGCCATCATCGCCTCCGATGAGAAGCTCTTTGAGGGCTGCGATGCGGAGGGCGCTGAGACGGTCGAGATGACCATGATGAACATGGACTACGAGAGTCAGTCGAAAAAGAACAACGGCTACGGCTTCATTATCAAGCTGGCGGATGGCGGCTTCCTGATCTACGACGGCGGCTGGCCTACCGAGACCGATGGGCTTTGGAATTATCTCCGAGCCAACACCCCCGACGGTCAGACACCTCGGGTGGAGGGCTGGATTCTGACGCATTCTCACGGCGACCATTATCTTTGCTTCTTAGATTACATGAAGCGGTATGCCGATCAGACCGAGATTAAGCGGATCCTGTTCGGCCCCGCCAGAACCGAGTGCTTCACGGGAGGCAGCGACAGAACCCTGTATAACAAGGTTCCCGAGCTGGCTCGCGAGCGCGGAATTGAGCTGGTGATCCCCTTCGCGGGACAGATCCTCAATTTTCCCGGCGTTAAGCTGGAGGTTCTGTTCACCGCCGATGACTGGTACCCCGAGAAGACACCCCACGACAACAATGTATCCTTTGTCACCAGACTGATCTTCCCCACCAAGGACGGCAAGACGGTTCTGATGCCTGCGGATATGATGGGGCGGGGTTGCAACCGCTTGGTTGACCAGTACGGAGCGTATCTGAAGAG
The DNA here is from genome assembly GCA_045592565.1 of Eubacteriales bacterium. GTDB lineage: Bacteria > Bacillota > Clostridia > Oscillospirales > CAG-272 > HGM12713. The sequence continues at coordinate 4,557 of JAZNVA010000018.1, forward strand.
TGATATTCTTCAGGTTCCTCATCACGGCTGTAACGGAACCACACAGGAGATCATTCTTGCGGTGGATCCCGAGCAGGTGATCTATACGACCTCACAGAGATTTTTCCAGGAGTGGACAACTCACTCCTCAAGAGGGTGGAACAACTATTTGATGTATAGCCGAAACGTCAAGCACGCCTTTGTGGCGGACGGCGGCTATCAGACCATTCTGTAAAAGCACAGAACTCTAACGATTATAAGGAGGGCTTTTATGAAGAAAGTTCTATCAATATTACTGAGCATTTGTATGCTCGTAGGTTGCTTCGTAGCCATGATCCCTTCTGCAAACGCGGCGGTATCGAATCCTCAAAGATTCCCTACCCCTTACAGAGATACGATCATCTACAAAGAAGATTTTGAGAGCGATGCCGTGGTGAATTCCGCCGATTCCGCCGCGCTGTTTGCGGCGCTGGGGTGGGGCGGTACGGTTGGCGGCAGTATTGCGGTCGTGAAGGACACGGAGTCCGATAATCACCGTATGCAAGTTACTGGTGCCACCGAAAGTATGATCGTTTGTAAGGACGATCGTCTCATTGGCGGCGGCTACATTGTAGAGTATACAGCAATCATGACAAAACGTAATCCTAACGATAAAGACGGTAAGCCTGTCGATGGCTCCGGTATGGGCTTCCGCTCCAGCTATAATATTGAAGAAGCGGGCTGGAACTTCCTTGCCAAGGAACGTGGTAACTTTGACTTCCATTTCCATACGAAGGATGTGAGCGCAGGTAGTTACCACGAAGAGAATGATATTGCAACGCGTATCGTTGTTTCCGAAGCGGATCCCAAGGAATTTACTGACAGAAAGCGTGGATCCATTGTCGGCGAAGAGATTCGGTTTAGACTGGTTATTGATCCCATAAACGGATTGAGCGCGTATACCATTGATCTGGAAACGGGAGAAGCTACTATTGTGGTAGGAATGAATGCGGATAAGGTCTCTTCTTGGGCAGCCAGCGCGCATACCCTGAACGACGAGCTGATTCTCCGTTCTATTGACGCAAAAACCCAATATCTTGTAGACGATATCGAGATTTACACGCTGGATACCAAGAATTATTCTATTCCCGACGTATTCGGATATCAGACCACCGCGCTGACCGGAGAGACCTACGATATTCGCTTCCTGGCGAAGATCGAGAAGAATCCTACGGCAACTCGCTTCGGCTACAAGGTAGAGTACAGATATCTGGTCGCTGAGACCGATACGCTTTATCAGGGAACGAGCACCATTGCTTGTAATTACATCTATACAGAGGTAACGACGGATAACGGAGCAAACACGATCGCTTACGAGGACTTTAAGGTTCTCGCGCTGAACGTAAACGGTGTTCCCACCGATCACAATATTACCTTTACCGTAACTCCTTTCGCCAGCTACTGGTCTGAATTTGGCTGTGAGGAAGTCTATGAGTACGGTACGCCCGTATCCTATACCGTTATTATCCCCGATTAACGATCGGCAAGTGAGACGTTGGGGGAATATCCCCCAACGCCTCGGACCCATAAAACGGATCGATCATAGATCCGAACCTGAAAAAGGAGGGCTTATATGAAGAAAATTATATCAATTTTATTGAGTGTGATGATGCTTGCCGGTTGTTTCGTTGCCATGATCCCCACGGCGAGCGCGAAAAATGAAAACATCGCAAACGGATCGGTAGTTCCTTCGGTGACGAAGGGGGAGCTGCTGTACTCCGAGGATTTCGAGGGCGCTAACATCTATGACGCCGAGGAAACCGTTCTTTCCGGTAATGATCTGATCGCATCCCTTGGTTGGAGTGGTTCTGTTTCCGGGAAAAATACCATTAGCGTGGTTGAAAGCGATGAGAATCATGCTGTTATCCTGAAAGCGTACATGTCCGACTACGCCCTGACTTTCTTGAACAACGAGAAGCTGGCAGGCGGCGATTATATCGTTGAGTATACTCAGACTCTGAGAAACAACGAGAAGAATCATGACAACAAATTCGGTGTGGTAACCGGCGGAAATGCATCCAAGAATTCCGGATCCGATACAGTCGTATCCGCAATGGTACAGGAGCAGGGAGCTTCCGGTATTTCGGTTGGTGTTCCCGGTATGAAGCTGGATGATATGACCGCGGAGTTCCACGACTTTGAGAGAACCGGGCGCGCATCCTACAAATCCGAGGCGGGCTCTACCAAGAGCAGAGTGTCCGGTACGACCTATAACAAGACCTTCCACTTCCGCTTCGTATTGGATAGCCAATTCGGCGCTTCCATGTACGTTCAGAAGGACGGAGAGACCGATTGGACTCTGATCTCTTACGCCAATATGGCAGCTGAGATCGGTGCTGTAAACTGGCAGAAGAACGCGACTGCCATTCGCAGTGATGTCGCTTTCTCCATTCTGGAGGGCTTGGCAATCGAGCTGGACAACATTAAGGTTTACGAGATCGAAAGACAGGGCGGCGAGACCGTTCCCGGCTTCGTCGGTAAAATGGCTCCTTCTCTGATCGTCAGCGAGGTTATGGCGCAGGGCGGCGAAGGCCACGCTTGGCTTGAGGTTTACAACGCAAGCGCTACAACGCTGAACGTTTACGATTACGCCATCGCCCGTGAGGCAGGCGTTGCCGTGAACAACATGTACTCCGGTACCGTTGCCGCGGATGAGGTTGCTTACATTCTTCCCGGTAATGGAAATCCTGAGTATGCAGGCGGCGCGTTGCTGCCCGGTCAGGCAGCGATCCTGTTCGTTCCCACCAGTGCTACCGCTACCGTGGAAACCTTTAAGGCAAACGATCTGATCGGAACCTATGGTATGACCGCGGATGATGTTGCCGCTCTGAAGATCTTTACCATTGATTTTGATCTTGGCACGAATACCAATGATCTGCTTGCCGTAACTCCCGTTGTGGAGGGTGTGGCAAAGGCGATCGATCACAACATTACCGAGCATGACTACGTGGTCAGCCTGACTGCCGATTTTAAGGCAGGCAAGGATGCTTACGTTGCCTTTGACGGCGTGGGCAGCGCAGGATACGTTCCCGCGCAGTATCTGTCCTACGAGGTTGCATTCATTGAAGGTAACGAGTACGTAGGTTACGGTCTGGAGCAGACGGCTCTGACTCCCGCAAAGAAGACTCTGGACGGCACACCCTGTACCCCCGGCTATCTTCCTTTGAATATTACCAAGAAGCTGCAGAGTGTGATTCTGACCGGTATGATTCTGGAAGAGGATGTTACGGATCAGCTATATCTTGCTACCGAGCTGGTTCCTTCCGTTGTTCCCGCTGATACGGTAACCAAGAAGTTTGTCGGTTGGAGAGACAGCGCAGGTAACGTGATCCAGACTCTGGCTCCCGTTTATGAGCTTGGCGAGGATATCGTTCTGACCGCTGTGTACGATACCGAGATCCCCGAGCTTGCAGGCTATCAGAAGACTGCAGTTGAGGGCGGTAAGTATGACCTTCGTATCGTAGCATACGTAGACCGTTTGGATTCCGTGGCGTTTGGTATGAAGATCGATTTCAAGTACAACAACGGACGTCAGGACGTAATCGGTTCTAATGTATATTACTGCCGTTACGTATATGAGGAGATCTCCGATAACTACGGTCAGGGAACTGTTGCTCCCGAGACCTACGACGCGAAGTATCTGGTGGTATTCCACATTGAGGATTGCCCTGCAAACATTGCTGTGGAGTATACCGTAACGACCTTCGTAGCGTTTGAGGATGAGGGTGGCGGAAGAACCACGGAGTGGAATCCCGATTCCATGACCTTTGCGATCGCCGCATAAAAAAACAAAAGAGATTCGTTTGAATCATACAATACGAGCCCCCCCGTGACCTCGGTCACGGGGGGCGTTCTTTTGTAAAAAAAGACCACCGAAAGGTTCGGTGGTCGAAAGACGTAGGTATCAGGGAATTGCGATCTTCTGCCGCTTGCTCTCGGGCGGCTCATGCCGGAGCTTGGAAGGAGTGATCCCATAGATCTTTTTGAATCGGTTGGAAAAGTAGTTGCTGTCGTTAAAGCCGCAGCTGTATGCAATCTCCGACACAGATTTGGCGGATTCTTCCAATAAAAGGATCTCTGCCTGCTTCAAGCGGTACAGCGTCAGATATTCACTGAAGCCAAAGCCCGTGCTTTTTTTGAAGGATCGGGACAGATGCTCACAGCTCACCGCGCAATGCTTGGCAACATCCGCCAGGGTGATGGGGTGGGAATAGTTGTGTTGCATATAGGAAACAGCCATTTCCACGAAGTTATCGCCGGAATAGACTGCCTGACGATTTTTTTCCGAACGAAGGAGCATGATCAGCAGTGCGGAAACCTGACTTTGCAGCGCGTCCTTGGAGAAGTCATCGGGGTTCTCGTATTCGTGGCGAATCTTACGAAAGATCATGTCCACTTCATTTTGGATTCTCGGAATACGACCGATATAGGGCATGGTGGGGAGCAAGTGGCGGACTGACATGGGAACGTAATATTGATCACAGCTGATCAGAAGACGCGTATGCGCCTTGTCCCCATACATGGTGGAGTGCAGAACCTTAGGCGGCACCACGACAATATCGCCCGATTCCAGAGAATAGGTGTTGGTGTCAATAAAGTAGTTGCAGGTTCCTTCCTTGAGATAGTAGATCTCAAGCTGATTATGATAATGCAGAGAGCCTTCGGTTTCCACGATTCGGTTTTCCACTGCCTCAAAGAAAAATCTTCCGCTTTCGTTGATCAACAGCTTATCCAATCTACACCCCTCCTTTTGCCCCTAATACGGGTTTGTACTAATAAGATATCACAATTTATCAAAAAAATCAAGATAGTTTTATAAGAAAGTCAAAAAAATTAAGGATTTATTTTGGAAAATGTACTATAATTAATTTGAATTGGATAAAAAATCGAGAAAAATCTCCCTTGTTTTATCGCTTGACGATGTGACGGGCATAGGCGAAATTGATGCATTAAAAAAAGATATGAACGAATTTTACAAGCTTACGGAAAGCGACATATCTTTGTTTTATGCAAACGCCTCGATGGATGAAGTCGGAGGCCAAGCGGTCTTAGGAAGACAAATCCT
>JAZNVA010000019.1:0-2449 GCA_045592565.1 Eubacteriales bacterium
AGCGGGCGCGCTGTTTATGATCCGCGGCAGCATCAGCGCAGCCGACTATGTGGCGTATCTGATGTTCGTCACCACCCTGTTGACCTCCATTCGTCGGATCGTGGAATTTGCCGAGCAGTTCCAGAGAGGTCTGACGGGGATCGAGCGCTTTGCCGAGGTCATGGATACCGCCCCCGATATCACCGATTCCAAGGATGCGAAGGACGTGTCCGAGGTACGGGGCGAGGTAGAATTTTGTGACGTCTCCTTCCGTTATGAGAGCGAAGGACGGGACGTCCTTGCCAATCTGAGTCTGAAGGTTCGTGCGGGAGAATCGATCGCCATCGTCGGACCGTCAGGCGGTGGAAAGACCACTCTCTGCTCATTGATCCCCAGATTTTACGACGTGTCCGAGGGCTCCATTCTTCTGGACGGCACCGATATCCGTTCCATCACGCTCCGCTCCCTGCGGGAAAATATCGGGGTGGTTTCTCAGGACGTTTACCTGTTTTCGGGCAGTGTTCGGGAAAACATTGCCTACGGTAAGACCGATGCTACCGACGAGGAGATCGAGAGAGCCGCCCGTCTGGCGGGTGCTCACGAATTTATTTCCGCCCTGCCAAACAGCTACGACACCTACGTGGGTGAACGGGGTGTAAAGCTCTCGGGCGGACAGAAGCAACGGATCTCCATCGCCAGAGTCTTTCTGAAAAATCCCCCTGTCCTGATCCTGGACGAGGCAACCAGCGCCTTGGATAACGAAAGCGAAAAGCTGGTACAGCAATCTCTGGAAACCCTCGCAAAGGGCAGAACCACCTTTACCATTGCTCACCGCCTGACTACCGTGCGGGGTGCCCATCGGATTCTGGTTCTCACCGAGGACGGCATTGCCGAGTCGGGCACTCACGAGGAGCTGATCGCCAAGGGCGGCGCTTACGCCGAGCTGTATTCGTTGTATTCTTCCCTTTAAAAGCAAAAGGAATCTCCCCAAGAGATTCCTTTCGTTTTTACCAAAATCCATATACACTTTACTTTTTTCTATTCCCATTTCCCCGGATTTCTGGTATACTAAGCTTGTACATCTTATTTACCGTCCATCGGAGAAAGAGAGGAATTTATGAAAAAGATCAGGGTTGGAGTTCTCGGCGCGTACCGCGGATCGGGAATGATCAATTATTGCCAAGCGGCAGGTAACGCGGAGCTGGTTGCCATCTGCGACAAATACGCCCCCGCTCTGGAAAAGCAGAAGGAGCTATGCGGCAACAAAATCGCGTACTATCTGGATTTCGAGGACTTTATCAAGCATGATATGGACGCCGTCGTCCTTGCCAACTACGCCAACGAGCACGCTCCCTTTGCCATCAAGGCGCTGAAGGCAGGAAAGCATGTATTTAGCAAGGTTCTTCCCTGTCAGCACATGAAGGAAGCGATCGAACTGATCGAAGCGGTCGAGGAATCGGGACTGGTCTACGCTTACGGTGAAAACTATTGCTATATGCCCGCCCCCGCCGAAATGAAGCGTCTCTACCGCGAGGGTAAGATCGGAGAGTTCGAATACGGTGAGTGCGAATATATCCACAATTGCGAATCGATCTGGCACAGCATTACCTACGGTGATCCCGATCATTGGAGAAACAATATGCACGCCAATTTCTATTGCACCCATTCCTTAGGTCCGATGATCCATATGACCGGTCTGCGCCCTGTCAAGGTCACGGGCTTTGAAGGAAAGATGAATGCCCGCCATCTTCGCACGGGATGCAAGGGCGGCGCTTATGGCGTCGAGATGGTAGAGCTGGAAAACGGAGGATTGATCAAAAGCACTCACGGCGGCTTGTATAAGGGTTCCATATGGTATTCTGCCTATGGCTCCAAGGGTCGCATGGAGTCCGCCCGCGAGGATGACCAAAACGGCGGACGATATAAAAGGCTGTACCTCAACGTAGACGAATACGACGGTGAATACGCCAAGCGCCCGGTGGAAGCCTACGAGCCTCAGCCATTTTCAAATATTCAGATCTCCGGCGGCTCGGGCCACGGCGGTGCAGACTTCTACTGCATGTACCATTTTATTGAGAAAATCAAGGGAAATCCCGATGCGGATACCATTGATGTTTACGAAGCCATGGATATGGGACTTTGCGGTCTGTTTGCCTATCGTTCCGTTTTGGCGGGCGGTATTCCGATGGATATTCCCAACCTGAGAAACAAAGCGGAGCGGGACGCGTACCGCAACGATACCGCTTGTACCGACCCCAAGGCGGCCGGAGAGATGCTCCTTCCCGTATTCTCCCTTGGCAACCCCGATATTCCCGCCGAGGTTTACGAAAAAATGAAAGAAAAGTATCTAAAGGAATTTGAATCCGACACGGGTTACGTTCACGATGCCTTTCGTCAGAGCAGTAAAAAGCGAATCCAAGAAAAGAAAGAGGAAGAAACGGACTCCTCAAAAGCCAAAGGAGACGACCTG
>JAZNVA010000020.1:0-6764 GCA_045592565.1 Eubacteriales bacterium
CCACGCTCAGAATGACACGCTTCGCGTGTGGCGTGACCGCCCGTCGTCATAAAACAGCAGCGCGGGCATTTTTCTGTCCAAGCTCACGTATTTTTTATATAAATTTATATAAAAAGGAAAGAAAACTTTTCAAAAGAGAGGGGCGGGTATTGTAAAATGGGAAAAATTGTGGTACAATATACGTAATATGGAGAAGTATGCCTTGTAAGAAGGGGAGGGGTAGAAATGCTTTCATGTGTCTATAGCGCGGGGCTGTACGGGATCGACGGATATATCGTCACCGTGGAGTGCAACGCTCAATCCAAAATACCCGAATTCGATCTGGTTGGCTTGCCCGACCTTGCGGTTCGGGAGGCAAAGGAACGGGTACGCACCGCCTGCGAGAATAGCGGGTTCCGCTTTCCTTCTATGAAGCTGATGGTCAATCTTGCCCCTGCCGACCGCCAGAAAAAGGGATCTGCCTTTGACGTGGCGATCCTGCTTGGCATTTTGCGGTGCGGCGGGATCCTGGAGATGGGTGTGGAATTTTCGGACAAATGCTTTATCGGAGAGCTGTCCCTGTCGGGGGCGCTCCGTCCCGTCAGAGGGATCCTTTGTATGTGTGTGGCGGCGCGGGACGCGGGCTGTCGGGAGATCTACGTGCCCGAGGAGAATGCGGGAGAGGCGGCGGCAGTGGAAGGGATCCGCGTGTTTGGCGTGAAAAATATCGCTCAGCTGGTGGCGCATCTGAACGGTCGAGTATCTATGACACCCACCTCCTGCAACCGTGAGGCATTTGAGAATGCCGCGCTGGGTGCCGCGTTGGATTTTTCCGACGTACGCGGTCAGGCAAAAGCAAAGAGAGCCTTGGAGATCGCCGCCGCGGGAGGTCACAACGTGCTGATGATCGGCCCTCCCGGTACGGGGAAATCCATGCTTGCCAAGCGACTGCCCACCATTCTTCCTTCTCTGACCTTTGAGGAAGCCATTGAGAGCACCAAGATCCATTCGGTGGCGGGAACCCTGCCCGAGGGAGAGTCCTTGGTGGTACATAGGCCATTCCGCTCCCCGCATCATACCATGAGCGCGGTGAGCTTAGTTGGCGGCGGCGTCAATCCCCTTCCGGGGGAGGTGTCGCTGGCGCACAACGGCGTGCTGTTTCTTGATGAGCTGCCTGAATTTCCAAAGCTTGTTACCGACGCGCTCCGTCAGCCTCTGGAGGACGGACGGGTGACCATTACCCGAGCCAACGGGCGAGTGACTTACCCCTGCTCCTTTATGCTGGTGGGGGCGATGAACCCCTGTCGGTGCGGATTTTTCGGGCATCCCACAAAAAAGTGTACCTGCTCGCCCTTTGACGTGAAGCGGTACGTGTCCCGTATCAGCGGACCGATGCTGGATCGGATCGACATTCAGATCGAGCTGCCCTCTCTGTCCTTTGACGAGCTGTCGGGAGACGGACGGCAGGAGGAGACCTCCGCTACGGTTCGGGAACGAGTGAGCCGCGCGCGGGCGTTCGCCATGGAGCGAATGAGGGGACAGACGGGTATCTATTGCAATGCGCAGCTGGATGCGGCGCAGATCCGTAAGCACTGTGTTGCTGACGAGAGCGCGCAGGCGCTTCTGCGGGCGGCGTACGACCGCATGGGGCTGTCTGCCCGCGGCTATGACCGCATCATGAGAGTGGCGAGGACCATTGCGGATCTGGCGGGAGCGGAGATCATCGGCGCGCCGCACGTTGCTGAGGCGATTCAGTACCGAAGCTTGGATAAAAAATATTGGGGAAACGAGTAAGAGATGAAAAGAGAGATCGTAAACGAAGAATTAAAGGAGTCGATCCTGTCGCTGTGCGCCTGCATGTCGGTGTCGGGCTTTGAGTGCCGCGCCGCCGCGCTGTTGCGGGAGAAGTACGGGGCAGACTTCGATGAAATATCCACCGACGGGGTGGGAAATCATATCTTGATCAAACGATGCGGCAGAGAGGGCGCGCCCTTGGCGCTCATCGACACGCATTTTGACGAGATCGGCATGATGGTCACGGAGATCTGCGAGGGGGGCTTTTTGAGGATCGCTCCCCTCGGCGGGCTGTCCCTGCCCGTGCTGCAGGGCGCGGACGTAGTGGTCTACGGAGCGGAGACGATCCGCGGGGTGATCACCTCTACGCCGCCACATCTGAGACACGGATCGGGGAGTGATGCCCTGACGGCTCTGGAGGAGCTGGCGGTGGATACGGGCTATCCCAAGGAGGAGCTGGAGGAGCTTGCTCCCGTGGGAACGCCCATCGGCTTTGCTCCCGTTTACAGTGAATTGAGAAACGGACAGCTGGCGGGAAAGAGCTTTGACAACAAGGCGTGCGCCGCCATTGCCGCTTATGCGCTCGGCGGGATCCCGAGGGAGGAGCTTGCCGCCGACGTGGCGCTGCTTCTGTCCTGCTGCGAGGAGACCACCGGCGGAGCAAGGGCCGCGAGCTTTGGGCTCTCCCCCGACTACGCCATGGTCGTTGACGTGAATCTGGCGCGGGTGCCGAGCACGCCCGCTTACGAGACGGTTCCGTTGGGAGAGGGTGTGTCCCTGTCGATCTCGGCGGCAACCGATCGCCGTCTGACGCGAATGACGCAGACACTCTGCGAGGATGGGGATATTCCCTTTACGAGGATCGCCGCTCCCTCCTCTACGGGTACGAATGCCGTGGACGTGGCGCTGACGGGGCGGGGGATCCCCGTGGTGGACGTGGGGTTGCCCCTGAAAAATATGCACACCTATAACGAGGTCATTTCCATGACCGACGCCAGATCCCTCTGCCGCTTGGTGGAGGAATTCGCCTGCTCCCGCGCCATCGCGGAAGCCTTTGGAGAGGCGGGAGAGGAGGAGCTCGTATGATCGATATGACAAAAGAGATCGAACGTCTGGAGGCTCTGTGCGGACTTTTTGGTCCCTCGGGCTGTGAGGGCGAGGTCGCCGATTGGATCGAGGCGCGGGTGCGCCCTCTTTGCCACCGCGTCAGCCGCGACCGAATGGGAAACCTCGTCTGCCTTGTGCGGACGGGAGATCCCTCTGCGGAAGGGCGCCGTAAGGTCATGCTCAGCGCCCACATGGATGAGGTGGGCTTTATGATCACCGAGATCTGTGAGGACGGTCTGCTCCGCTTCGACACGGTGGGAGGCATTGACGTTTCGGTGCTGGAGGGACGCAAGGTGATCCTGGGAGATGAGATCAATCGCGTAAGCGGGATCATCATGTCCAAGGCGATCCACCACAAAAAGCGGGAGGATCGGAATAAGAGCACGCCCCGCGATAAAATGCTGATGGATATTGGCGCCGCGAGCCGCGAGGAGGCGGAAGCCCTCGTGTCGGTTGGAAGCTTCGGCGTATTTGATTCGGAATTTTACCGCTTCGGCAAGGACGGCGCCTACGTGAAGGCAAAGGCACTGGACGACCGAATGGGGTGCGCCTGCCTGATGCGGGTGATGGAAGCCCTGAAGGAGGATCCCTGTCGAGGAGATCTGGATCTGTACTTCTGCTTTACCGTGCGCGAGGAGATCGGCTGCGGCGGCGCTCTTGTAACGGCGCAACGGATCCGTCCCGACCTCTCCATCGTACTGGAGGGAACGACGGCGGGAGATCTGCCCGATACGGCAAAGAGCCGTCAGGTGGTTCACCTGGGACAGGGGGGCGCGCTTTCTTTTATGGATCGCGCTACCATCTATGACCGTTCCTTGCTGAATTTTGCCCTCGCTCTTGCCAAGGAGGAGGGGATCCCCACGCAGATCAAGCAATACGTTTCGGGAGGAAACGATTCGGGAGCGATCCACAAGAGCGGAGAGGGCGTGCGCGCCATGGCGATCTCGGTGCCCACCCGTTATCTCCATTCGGCGGCGTGCGTCGCGCAGCTTTCGGATATTGCGGCGGTGGGCGACCTTTGCGAGGCGATCCTGAGGCGTATGGATCGCGAACAGCCCTGACAGAATGAATTTGGAAGAAGGATAGAAGAATATGAATTTTTATACTACGTTGCAAAAGCTATGTGCTACTCCCTCGGTTTCGGGACGGGAGGATCAGATCCGATCCCTTCTGCGGGAGAAGATCGCTCCCTTTGCCCATGAGGTGTATACCGACAATCTGGGGAACCTGATCGCCCGCAAGAGGGGAGAGGGACAGGGTATGAGCGTGATGCTCTGCGCCCACATGGACGAGATCGGATTTTTCGTTACCTTCGTGGAGGAGAGCGGTATGATCCGCGTCGCTACCGCGGGCGGGATCAGCTTCGTGGCGTCCGCCTTCTGCGAGGTGGTCTCCGAGAAGGGCGTTCGGGGCGCGCTGGTGCCTGAGGGTAAGGTGAAGCCCGCGGATTTTTCGGGAGATACCTTCTATGTGGATATCGGCGCCAAGAGCCGCAAGGAGGCGGAGCGCGTTGTGAGCGTGGGCGACTTTTTCGTGCTTGCGGGCGGCGTACGCCGTCTGAGAGGAAAGAGAGTCTGCGGCAGACCGCTGGACGACCGCGTGGGTTGCGCTGCGGTGTTGGCGATCGCGGAGGAGCTGTGGCAGACGCCGCTTTCGGGCGACGTGTACTACGTGTTCTCGGTGCAGGAGGAGGTCGGGTGCCGTGGCGCCCGTCCCGCAACCTTTGCCATTCGTCCCGACTATGCTCTGTGCTTTGACGTGACGGGAACGGGGGATACCCCCGGCGCGGGAACCATGGCGTGCTCCCTGGGGGGCGGCGCCGCCGTGAAGATCAAGGACAACTCCGTGATCTGTCACGAGGAAGTGGTACAGACGCTCTGCGCGCTCGCCAAGGAGAAGAAGATCCCCTATCAGAGAGAGCTTCTGACCTATGGAGGAACCGATACGTCCGCCATGCAGCTGACGGGGGCGGGAAGCCGCGCGGGGGCGCTTTCGATCCCCTGCCGTTATATTCATTCGGGAGTGGAGACCTGCGATCTGGGTGATGCCGAGGCGTGCGTGGCGCTTGCCGCGGCATTCGTTCGATCGCTGTAAAAGGAGAGACGACAATGAGATTTTCGGAAACCATAGAAACACTTGCGGCAGAGGCGGAGGTTGCGCTGAGAGAGCGATTTGCCGAGATCGACCGTATATCCTTTGCCAATACCGGGCGGGTGATGGATGCCTTTCGGGAGCATCGCGTCAGCGAGGCGATGTTCAATCCCACCAGCGGCTACGGCTACGATGACCGCGGCAGGGAGGCGCTGGATCGGATCTGGGCAGACGTGATGGGCGCGGAGGCGGCGTTTGTCCGCCACAGCATCGTCAACGGAACACAAGCCATCACCATCGGTCTGTTCGGTCTGCTTCGCCCCGGAGACGTTCTGTTCTCCGTGGCGGGAAAGCCCTATGATACCTTAGACGAGGTGATCGGTAATACGGGAGAGGCGGGAAACGGCTCTCTGCGGGATTTCGGTGTGGAATACCGTCAGGCGGATCTGACCGCCGAGGGTGAGTTTGATCGGGAGGAGATCCGTCGGGTGCTGACCGAGGAGGGAGAGCGGGTAAAGGTGGTCTTTATCCAGCGCTCCAAGGGATACCTGAATCGCAAGACACTGTGTGTCGATCAGATCGGCGCGCTGGTGCCGCTGGTCCGCGAGCTTGCCCCCAAGGCGTATATCGTGGTGGACAACTGCTACGGCGAGTTCACTGAGGAGCGAGAGCCGACTCACGTGGGAGTGGATATGATCATCGGCTCTCTCATCAAGAATCCCGGCGGCGGCATGGCGGAAACGGGCGGATACATCGCGGGAAGCGCGCGGGCTGTGGAGCTTGCCTCCTACCGACTGACCTCGGTGGGCTGCGGCTTGGAGGTCGGCGCCACGCTGGGACAGAACAAAAATATGTTCAAGGGGCTGTTTTACGCTCCTCATACCACCGCGCAGGCGTTGAAGACTGCCCATCTGGCAGCGTATATCTTCGGTGAGCGGGGAATGGGCTTCGAGGTAGAGCCTCGCTGGGATGAGCCCAGATACGACATCATTCAGACCGTGCTGACACGCTCTCCCGAAGGACTTTGTGCCTTCTGTCGGGGCATTCAGGCGGGATCCCCTGTGGATTCCTTCGTCACTCCCGAGCCCTGGGAGATGCCCGGCTACGGGGATAAGGTGATCATGGCGGCAGGCGCCTTTACCCAAGGCTCCTCCATTGAGCTGTCCGCCGATGGGCCTCTGCGGGAGCCATATACCGTTTATTTCCAAGGAGGCTTGACCTACGAGAGCGGCAAGATCGGTATTCTGTGCGCCGCCGAGGAGGTCTTACGCGCAGGGATCACACCGAAAAAATAACGGGGAGATCGGATTTTTTTCGAAACGGAAAACAGCATTTTCGCTACATAACAACTCCATAAAAGGACGGTGTAGCCATGCTGTTTTCATCCCTTGAATTTTTGTATCTGTTTCTGCCCCTGACGGTGCTGCTCTATTATATTTTACCCATTCGGTGGCGAAACGGGGTTCTTCTTGCTTCGAGCCTACTGTTTTACGGCTTGGGGGAGCCCGTCTGGCTCTGGCTGATGGTGGCGACGATCCTTGCGGACTACGGCTTCGGGCTTTGGATCGAGCATCGGGCGGCGAGCGGGAGAAATCCAAGATCGGTTTTGACGGTGGCGGTGGCTCTCCACGTGGCGATGCTGGTATTCTTCAAATATTACGATCCGCTGGCGAGGGCGCTGTCTCTGCCCACGGTGGAACTGTCCTTGCCCGTGGGGATCTCCTTCTATACCTTTCAGGCGCTGTCCTACGTTATTGACGTGTACCGCAGGGAGACGGCGGCGCAGAGAAGCC
>JAZNVA010000021.1:0-6995 GCA_045592565.1 Eubacteriales bacterium
AAAATGAAAGAAAAGTATCTAAAGGAATTTGAATCCGACACGGGTTACGTTCACGATGCCTTTCGTCAGAGCAGTAAAAAGCGAATCCAAGAAAAGAAAGAGGAAGAAACGGACTCCTCAAAAGCCAAAGGAGACGACCTGATCTGACTCTTTCTCAAAAATAAGCAATGGAGAGTTCATATGGAAAATATATGCCGATTTATTCCCCCGAATCGAACCATGGAGCATATCCAGATCATCAATTTCGTTTATGAAACCTCGGGAAGGATGGTCAACGATCCCCGTCCCAGCCCCATCTACCGTCTCCACTACGTAACAAACGGGACAGGTGTGGTTCGATGCGGAGATACCGAGGTCCAAGTCAGGCGAGGCGATATCTTCTTTGCTTTCCCCGCGGTATGCCAAACCATTACGGGCAGTGACGACTTTCGCTTTTTCTACGTCAGCTATATCGGTATTCGCGCATCTTATGAGATGGAACGGTTGGGGATCAACCGTCAAAATTTCGTGTGCAAGGGATTTGAGGCGCTTTATGACCTTTGGTCGAAAAGCATCGCCCTTGACGCGTCAATAATCGATCTTGCGGCAGAAAGTGTCCTTTTACACACACTGGCTCATATTGGAGCCCGCCGAGAAAATACGGAAAGTAAAGTCGAGATCGGCGAATCAACCGTTCTTTCCGCCAATGCACAGCTCATTAAGCAATTCATTGACGAGCAATACGTCAATCCCGATCTTTCGGGAGATCTCATCAGTAAACAGTTTTCTTACCATAAAAAATACATATCCTCTCTTTTTAAAAAACAGGTGGGAATGGGGATTGCGGAATACATTAACACCGTTCGAATCAACCACGCCTGCTCCTTAATGGACAAAGGAGAGCGCGGAGTTGCCGAAATTGCCGCTCGTGTCGGATTCCGAGATGCGCTGTATTTTTCCAAGGTTTTCAAGCAAAACGTGGGGATCACTCCCAGCGCTTATATCAAGAAAGGATCGCGATCTTAGATCGCGATCCTTTTTTATTTCAAAAATTCCAGCAACAGCCTTTGGGATTGCTCCGCGGCGCGACGGCAAAGCTCGGGATATTCCATCTGTCCCGCTTCCTCCGACGCGTTATCGGAAATACACCGCAGAACGGCAAAATCCACTCCGTTCACATAACAGACCTGACCGATCGCCGCGCCTTCCATTTCACAAGCCACGGCATCAAACGTACCGCGGATATATCTCTTTCTCGTTTCGTCGGCAATAAACTGATCCCCCGATGCGATCACGCCACGCACCGTACGGAGTCCCAGCCGCTCTGCCGCGGCGGTCAGCTCCTGCGCCAGCTCCTCGGACGCGGGAATACGGACGATATTGATCCCCGAGATCAGTCCCACGGGATCCCCCAAAGGGGAGGTATCCATATCGTGTTGAACCAGCGCGTCGGAAACGGCGATATCCAGAAGTCCCAGAGATTCGGTCAATGTTCCCGCAACTCCAACGTTGATCACTCGATCCGTACCATAGCGCAGGATCATCGTCTGAGCGCAAAGAGCGGCAAAGACCTTGCCGATCCCGCACTGCGCCACCACGACGTCTTGGGCGCCGATCTGCCCCCGAACGAACTCCACTTCGCTGACTGTTTCCGCGGTAGGATTTTTGATCAATTGTTTCAGGGCGTCGATCTCTACCTGCATTGCGCCAATGATTCCTGTAAGCATATGCATTCTCCTTTTTTTACTTTAATTGACACAGTTATCCTTCCAGCTCCTCGTAAAGCTCCAAAAGGCGATCCTCTACCTCGGTTTTACGGGAGTCCAGCTCCGAGAGGCGCACGTAGTCTGCGGCGATCTCGTCCTTTGCCATTTCCGCTTCAAGCGCGTCAAGCTCTTCTTCCAGCTTGGTCGCTTCCGCGCGAAGCCGCTCCAATCTCGCCTTTGCCTTTCTCGCCTCTGCCTGCTCCTGCTTGTTTTTCAGATATTGCTCCTTTTGCGTGGTTGGCACCGCCGCAGAAGCAGCCGCTCCCGTATCTCGCATTCCCTGCCGTCTCTCACGCTCTCGGCAAAGCTCCTCGTATCCGTTGCCCACCCTGTGTACGATCATATCCATCACACAATCGGGGGTAAGGTCCAGAATTCTGGTGGCAAGCTTTTCGATGAGATATCGGTCGTGAGAAACGGTAATGACCGTTCCGTCAAAATCGGCAATAGCCCCCTCCAACGCCTCGCGGGAATCAATGTCCAAATGGTTGGTGGGCTCGTCCAGAATCAGAAGATTCATCTCGGACATGATCAGCTTGGCAAGAGTCAGGCGCGCCCTCTCCCCGCCGCTCAGCTCACTGACTGATTTGAAGACGTCATCTCCCAAAAAACGGAATTGCGCCAATGTGGTTCGGATCTCGGTTTCCGTTCGCAGGGGGTACGCGTTCCACAGCTCGTTCAGAACCGTATTGGTCGGGGTAAGATTCTGATTTTCCTGATCGTAATATCCCACCGATACGTTATACCCTACCTCCACATAGCCCGTGTTTGGCAAAAGTCTGCCCAAAAGAAGCTTGATCAGTGTGGATTTTCCGCATCCGTTGGGACCTACCAGAAAAAGTCGGTCTCCCCGTTTGACAAGCATAGACAGCTCCTTGAGCAACGGTGTTCCTCCATAACCGAAGGACACGTTCTTCAGTGTCAGCACATCGTTTCCACTGGCGAGCGAAGAGGAAAAGGACATCTTGATGGATTTGGGTGCCTCCTTGGGGCGATCCAGAACCGTCATCTTATCCAGCATCTTCTGGCGGCTCTCCGCCGCGATAATGTTTCTCTCCCGATTCCATGCCCGCTGTTGGGCAATGTACGCTTCCTGTCGGGCAATCTCTCTCTGCTGATTCTTCCAATGGCGCTCCTCGATCTCCCGATCGATCCGTCTTTGCTCCATGCTCTTGGTATAGCTTCCGCCATAAAGCTTGGCGCGTCGGTGCTCGATGCAAAGCGTCTTATTGGTTACCCGATCAAGAAAATATCGGTCGTGAGAGATCACAAGAACACATTTTTTATACGCCGATAAAAATCGTTCCAGCCATTCCAAGGTCTCCATATCCAGATGGTTGGTAGGCTCGTCCAGCATCAACACGTCGGGCTCTCGGCAGAGCTGACGGCAAAGGGCAAGACGAGTCCGCTGTCCACCGCTGAGGGTGGAAAAGGGGCGGCGATGTGTTTCCTCGTCAAATCCCATTCTCAGAAGGGTGGATGCACAGCGAGAACGAAACTCCAATCCGCCCTCCCGAAGAAATTTCTCGTGGAGCGCGGTATATTCTGCCGCCAAGGATTCCCTTGTACGGTCGCCGCCTCCCTGCTCTATCTGCCGTTCCAGCGCGCTAAGGCGCGCCTCGATCTCAAGAAGCTCAGGAAATGAGGCGATCATAACCTCCAGCGCGGTGGCGGCTCCGTCCTGTCCCTCAAATTCCTTCAGAGCATCGTCCTGCCGAAGAATGCCTACCGTTTTATTTTTCGATAAATACACCGCTCCCGAATCGGGCTCCAGCTCTCCGAGGATCAGACGAAACAGCGTGGATTTTCCACAGCCGTTGACACCGATGATCCCCAGCTTGTCTCCCTCATCCAGAGAAAAAGTCACGTCCTCCAGAATGGACTTTACGCCAAAGGACAGCGACAGGCGGTCTACGTTTAAACAAATCATGTTTTTTTCCTTACAGCTTGATTTTTACTTCCCGTGCAATGCCGAGGATCCTCGCCTCTCCCGACTCAAAATCGTCGGTAGACAATCGGATCGGCTCATACTCCTCGTTTTCGGGGATCAGGTAGATCGTCTTCTGGGTACGGTGAAAGCGCTTCACCGTTGCGCTGTCTCCCCCCACCAGACACGCCACGATATCTCCGTCCTCGGCGTACTGCTGCTTGTGAAACAACACCAACGATCCATCGATCATACCGATATTCTTCATGCTGTCTCCCAGCACTCTCAGATAAAAATAATCCTCCGTGTCCTCCACCTCAGCGCTCTCATACCCGAGAAGCGTCTCCTCGGTGATGATGGGAGAGCCCGCACGGATCTCACCGATGATCGGGATCATCCGTTTTCTGCCCGAAATCGATCCGCCCGCCCCGTCTAAAAACAGATCCAACGGCACGTCAAAATATGCGGCGATCTTTTTCAGCTTTTCTGCTTTGGGAACCGACCGTCCGTTTTTCCAATCGGTAAAGGTACTGGCGGGGATCCCCGTGGATTTTGCCACGCGGTACACGGTACTCCCTTCTGTCTTGAGCAGATTCTCAAAGATCTGATAGCTCACGGCCTGCCTCCTCGTCATTTTTCACAAATATTTCGAAATTCCGAAATACCTATTGACAATAGTTCGGAAATCCGATATAATAAGATCATACGAGAATATTATACCCCAAAATAAATTATTTGTCAAGAGGCTTTCTCCTATTTTTAAAATATGCCTCTGACAGACCAACGAGGGATAGAAAGGAGGTAAAGAACCGAGGCATGTGCGATATTTGTCACCGTTTTCGCTGTCCGACGGCGTGTCCGTCCTATGATCCGTCTTCAAGGCGGAGAAAAGGTCCGTCCGCTGCGCGCCGTTGGCGTTTCATAAAGGCAGATCCTTTTTGCCAAGATCAAAAAGAAGTTTAATACGGAAACTCGAAATAAAAAAGGAGGAATGAGATGAAAAAACAATTGGTTTCCGAGGCGCAGATCCGCGCGGCAGACCAATATTTAAAAAGCTACCGTTTCCACAGTCGTGTTCTTCGCACCTCGGAGCAGGAAAAAAGGAAAGGAAGAATCGATATGCCGTGGGAAGAAGCCATGTGCCGTACCGAGCTGTTTCGCGTACGGCAGTTTATCACAAATCTGAATGACAGCGACGAAAAGCTGTTTCTCTATTATCATTACATTCGTGGAGAATCGGTGGAAGCTTGCGCCGAGATGTTGGGCATTTGCCGCAGCAGCGGATTTCGCCTGAAGCGTCGTGCTCTTTCACTTGCCGCCACTCATTTGACGAAAGAAGAGGACAGCGGAGAGGATTCTGTTCAGGATATCTCCTGATCGGCTATCGTCTTTGTAAGCCTTTTCTCCACTGCGCGCGCGATTGTAACGGAAGCCGTCCCGTTCCCATAAGGATTGGGGGCGATCGTCATGGCATGATACAACGCGGGGTTGATCAGTAGCTCAGAAAAGCCCCGATAAACCGAGCCCTCCCCCGTTCCGATCAGGCGCATACACCCCGCCTCCAGTCCTTCAGGGCGCTCCGTGGTGTGTCGGAGGACCAGCAGTGGCTTGTTCAATGCCGCCGCTTCCTCCTGTATCCCCCCACTATCGGTCAGCACCAGATAACTGCGCGCGAGAATATTATGAAAATCAAAAACGTCCAAGGGCTCTCGCAATCGGATCCCGTCACATCCCTCCAATTCCTCCCGAAGGACCGTTCGTACCGCGGGATTGGGATGCATGGGGCACAAAATCCTCACATCCGCAAATTCTTGCGCCACGCGGCGAATGGCGCGAAGAGCGCGACGCATGGGCTCCCCCAGATTTTCGCGTCGGTGAAGTGTCAGCAAGACCAGCCGCTTTCCTACCGCCCAATCAAGGTCGGGATGAGTATACGACTCTCGCACCGTATATGCCAGCGCATCGATCACGGTATTTCCCGTGACCGTAATTCGGCTTTCGGGGATCCCCTCCCCCAATAGATTCGCCTTCGCGCGTACCGTGGGGGCGAAATGCTGGGCGGCAAGAATATCAATGGCGCGGCGATTCCATTCCTCGGGAAAGGGGGAGGAAAGATCATAGGTACGAAGCCCCGCCTCCACGTGAGAGACGGGGATCCGAAGGTAAAAGGCAGCCAGAGCGGCGGCAAACGCCGACGTGGTATCTCCGTGTACCAAAACCAGATGAGGCTGCTCCTCTGCCATCACCCGACGCAAGCCCATCAGTGCTTCCCCCGTGATATCAAAAAGATCCTGCCCCTCTCTCATGATTGCCAGATCATGATCGGGGGACACGCCAAACAGATCAAGGGTCTCCCCTACCATGGAACGGTGCTGTCCCGTCAGGCAAACGCGGCACTCCAATCCTTCATATTTTTTCAGTTCCCGTATCACGGGACACATCTTGATGGCCTCGGGACGGGTTCCAAATACCACCAGAATTTTCTTTTTTTGCATATCGGTTCTCCTCTTTTGTTATATCCTTAAATTTTATGAGAAAAAGCGAAAGAAAAGACCGAAAACAAGAAAACCGTCTCCATTGGAGACGGTTTTTTCATTTTTAGGAATTATTTGCAAAAACGCCCTCGTAAACCAGATCGCGGATTTTGGGGTGGATCTTTCGGGAACCGTAATTGCTGCCCTTCAGGTGGGTGGCGTAATGGTATGCGATACGGTTTTCGGGATCGATCAGCACGTTATGGCTGGTGGCACTGGACCATCCGAACTCACCCGCGGGCGACGGGCACAGCGAATACGTAGGATTGACATGAACTCTGCCGCACAGACCAAAGCCGTATCCGAATTGAGTGCTGATCATATCCTCCATTGCTACCTCATCCAAGTGGTTGACCTGCAGGAGGCGAATCGTCTCGGGTTTCAGCAACCGATAGCCGTTCTCTGCCACACCGCCGCAGGCGATGGGGGTGATAATCTTCATATACTCATCCACCGAGCCAAACAGTCCCGCGCCTCCGCTCTCGTAATTCTCGGTCAGACGGTAGGTGTTGACGCTGGGAATCGGCACGGCATAACCCATACCCTCTCGGACGCGATACATGTCAACGATGCGCTCCTTTTGCTCCTCGGTGGGAGCAAAGCCCATATCCACAATACCAAGGGGCTCAAAAAAGATCTTCTTCAGATATTCGCCAAAGCTCATCCCCGCGATCACCTCGATCACGCCGCCCAGAACGTCGTGACAGAGGCTGTATTTATAGTGAGAGCCCGGCTCAAAGCACAGGGGACTTTCCGCCATGGCGGCGACGATCTCTCTCGTTCCCGAGC
>JAZNVA010000022.1:0-2530 GCA_045592565.1 Eubacteriales bacterium
CTGCACGTGACGCGCCAGACCATCTCCAGCTGGGAAAACGGCCGCACCCAGCCCAGTTACGAGGTACTGCAGGCGTTTTCCGAGGTCGTAGGCGTGCCTGTGCACGTGCTGCTCAACGAGGATCCGCCCGAACCTGTGGTGGAGACCGTGGTGGAAACGGTGGTAGAGACGGTTGTGGAAACCGTCGTGGAGACCGTACTGTATGAGCTGCACTTCCGCTGGGGAGACCTGCCCATCCTGCTGATCCCGCTTCTGGTGGGGATCGGCTTTTGGGCGGTGTCCTGTCGACTGGACCGCGCCTCGGGAGCGGGGAAGGACCTGACAGCCCCCGCGCAGAGAGATCTGTCCCACTCCAAGGGCATCAAGTGGTTTTTGCGGGGGATCGCCCTGCTCAGCGGCGTGGTGTTCCTCCTGTCGGGAGCCGCGTACATCGCCGACTATACCGCGCTGAAGACCCGCTACGAGGCGGGGGACTACCTCACCGTCCGCGGCTTCGTGGAGGACCTGACGGTCGCGGAGTACCCCGATAAGGGCGGGGACAGCTTCACCGTGGACGGCGTCTCCTTCGCCTATACCGATACCGACCTGACCCTCCACGGCTACCGAAAGGAGGCGCAGAACGGCGGGGCCGTCACCCGCGAGGGGCAGTATCTGGTCATCCGCTACGTTCCCGATCCCGACACCGGGATCAACCATATTCTGTATATTGCCGAACAAGAATCGCCTTGATCCGAGGGGATCGTATAGGCGGTCGTGAATGTTCAAATTGCAGGGCATCTCTAAAAACTCCCAATGCTCACACCCATGTAACAAATATATGTTATAATAAGGGAAACCAAGCAAAGGAGCAAAAGAGATGGGAAACAGAGGGATATTTGACGAAGATATTCGACTTGCAAAGTTGAGCGAGCTGGGGGATTCGTTAGTAAAGCTGAATCGAGTCATCAATTGGGAGATGTTCCGCCCTCTCTTGGCAGAGGCGACTCGCAAGGAGAAGAAAGGTTCGGGCGGACGACCTCCGTTTGACTGCGTTCTCATGTTCAAGGTGCTGGTACTGCAACGGATCTATAATCTGAGTGATGACCAGACCGAATACCAGATCAATGACCGCATGAGCTTCATGCGCTTCTTGGGATTGGGCTTGGAGGATCGTGTGCCGGATGCAAAGACCATCTGGCTATTTCGTGATACGCTGGTTAAGGCCGGTATCATGCACGAACTCTTTAATCTGTTCGGGAAGCAGCTTCAGGATGCTCATTTGGTCACCAGGACCGGGACCATCGTAGACGCTACCTTCGTGGATGCCCCTCGTCCTCGTACCACCCGTGAAGAGCGGGAGTATATCAAGAGAGGAGAAACTCCCGAGGAGTGGAAAAAGCCCGAGAACAAGAACAGATTGCGCCAAAAGGACTGGGAAGGTCGGTTCACCCGCAAAGGCCGTGAGGAACATTACGGTTACAAGGATTCTGTCAAGGTCGATGCGGATAGTAAGCTTATTCTTGATTATGAGACTACCCATGCCGCCATGCACGACAGCCAGATGATCCCCCACCTAATTGACGAGACCGACAATGTCGTATATGCCGATAGTGCCTACTGGGGCAAGCCCGTTGCCGATTCTCTGCCCGCCAATGTGGAAAACCGTATCTGTGAGCGTGGAACCAAACAACAGCCGTTGACCCCTGAGCAGGTTGCCAACAACCGTCTTAAATCCAAGATCAGATGTCGCATCGAGCACGTGTTCGGATTCATGACGAACTCCATGCATGGGCTTACTCTGCGCTCTATCGGGTTAAAGCGTGCCGATTTCAACATCGGCCTTACCAACCTGATCTATAACCTTTTCCGCTACGAATTCTTATGTCGTAGTACCCCTGTCATAGGGTAACTGCGCCTTCGGCGCACCCCATAGCCCCCTTTTTGAGGGGCAAAACAGGGATAAACCGCTATTTTTGCATTTTCGGGCCTTTTTCTCTATCATCCGCTTATTTTTGTGAGGTTTTTAGAGGTGGCCTGGGGTTTATCGGTATAACAAGATGAGAACCGCCCCCTTCCCCTCATCCGTCACCCGCCGTTTGCGGGTGCCACCTTCCCCCCAGGGAAGGCTCATTGAGGAGACCGCACTTTTTCTATACCAGACAATGCTTTTTTCATTGTTATAGAGGGAGTGGGGCATCAACATAAGCCTTCCCTTGGGGGAAGGGGGACCGCGAAGCGGTGGATGAGGGGAAGGGTTCGGTTCTGTTTCTGACCCACCGACAAACCCAAATTTGAAGCATATCCCCTGCCCCATCACCTCAGCTTATACTTCAACCTCAAATTATCCGCAATCATCGCAATAAACTCCGAATTCGTCGGCTTCCCGCGATTGTTCTGGATCGTGTACCCAAAATACGCGTTCAGGGTATCCACGTCCCCCCTGTCCCACGCCACCTCGATGGCGTGGCGGATCGCCCTCTCCACACGGCTTGTGGTGGTGCTGTACTTCTTCGCCACCGACGGGTACAGCACCTTGGTCACCGAATTGATG
>JAZNVA010000023.1:0-6282 GCA_045592565.1 Eubacteriales bacterium
CAGACACATTTTCACCGTTTCAATTGAATCAAAGAGCGCTTCTTTATCCTCCTGCATATCCTTGTTGTATGCCAGAGGCAGTCCCTTCATCATGGTCAGGATCGTCATAAGATCACCATATACCCGTCCTGTCTTTCCGCGAACCAGCTCCGCCATATCCGAATTTTTCTTTTGAGGCATAATGGAGGATCCTGTGGTATAGGAATCGTCCAACTCTACAAAACGGAATTCCCAGCTGGACCAAAGAATGATCTCCTCGGAAAAACGGGAAAGATGCATCATGATCGTAGAAAATGCGCTCATAAATTCAATACAAAAATCACGGTCGGAAACACCATCCAGACTGTTCATGGTAACGCCGTCAAAGCCAAGAAGCTTTGCTTCCATTCGACGGTCGGTGTGATAGGCCGTACTCGCCAAGGCGCAGGAGCCGAGGGGCGAAAGATTCATTCGCTTAGCGGCATCCTTCAGTCGGTTTATATCACGCAGAAACATCATAGCGTACGCCATCAAATGATGACCAAATGTAATTGGCTGCGCTCTTTGCAGATGCGTGTATCCGGGAACAATCACCGCTTTATTCTTTTCCGCCTGATCGGTGATATCAAGAATCAATTGCTTCAGCAATGAAACGATCTCTTCCGCTTCGTCCCGCAAATACATTCTTACGTCTACAGCAACCTGATCGTTTCGGCTTCTTGCCGTATGCAGTCGCTTTCCCGCATCTCCGATTCGCTTGGTTAACTCGGCTTCGACAAACATATGGATGTCCTCACACCCCATGTCAAACTCCAGAGCACCGCTATTCAGATCCTCCAGAATACCGCAAAGTCCCTCCACGATCGACTCACTGTCTTCCTTGGATATGATTCCCTGCGCCGCCAACATCTGGGCGTGCGCGATCGAACCCGCAATATCCTGCTTATACATTTTGTAGTCAAAACGGATCGAGGAGTTAAAATCATCCGCTTTGCTGTCAAGAACCTTGGCGAAACGCCCTGCCCACATTTTTTCCATGCTGTATCTATTACGCACTTTTGCCTGTCGTCTTTCGGCGGCAGGCAAAAACGCTTCCTTTACAAGTATTTCTTGTTATTCTTCTCGTCAACCTGAGCCTGAACCTTGATTGGCAGACCAAACAGATTGATGAAGCCGGTAGCATCTGCCTGATTGTATACGTGATCCTCGCCAAAGGTTGCGATCTCCTCGGAATACAGAGAGTAGTCACTCCATGCACCCGCCTTGATGATATTGCCCTTGTAGAGCTTCAGCTTCACCTTACCGGTCACGTTTTCCTGTGTCTTTTCTACAAACGCGGACAGTGCCTCACGCAAAGGAGTAAACCACTGACCGTTGTAAACCAGATCAGCAAAGCAAACCGAAAGCTCTGCCTTTTTGTGAGCCACGTATTTATCCAGACACAGTGTTTCCAGATAGTTATGAGCCGCGTACAAAATCTCTCCGCCGGGAGTCTCATAAACACCGCGACACTTCATGCCAACCAGACGGTTCTCGACGATATCCAAAAGTCCGATGCCGTTCGCACCGCCAACCTTATTCAGGTTCAGGATGATATCCTTCGCGCTCATCTTCTCTCCGTTGAAGGCAACGGGGCGGCCCTTTTCAAAATCAAGGGTAATGTAGGTAGGAACGTCGGGAGCATTCAGCGGAGATACTCCCATTTCAAGGAAGCCCTCCTTCTCGTACATCGGCTCATTGCCTGCATCCTCCAGATCCAAGCCCTCGTGGCTCAGATGCCAGAGGTTCTTATCCTTAGAATAGTTGGTCTCACGGTTGATCTTCAGGGGAACGTTATGCGCCTCGGCATAGTCGATCTCCTCCTCACGGGACTTGATGCTCCACTCACGCCAAGGTGCGATGATGGGCATATCGGGAGCAAACGCCTTAATGGTCAGTTCAAAACGAACCTGATCATTTCCCTTACCGGTACAACCGTGGCAGATCGCATCCGCGCCCTCTGCCTTAGCGATCTCTACGATACGCTTCGCGATAATGGGACGCGCAAAGGAGGTTCCAAGCAGGTAGTCTTCATACTTCGCGCCTGCCATCATGGTAGGAACAATGTAATCATCGACGAACTCGTCTGTCAGATCCTCGATATAGCACTTGGATGCGCCGGTCTTGATCGCCTTCTCTTCCAGCCCCTCCAGCTCGTCGCTCTGTCCTACGTTGCCGCTGACTGCGATAACCTCACAGTTATTATAATTTTCCTTCAGCCACGGAATAATAATTGATGTATCCAAGCCTCCGGAATATGCCAATACAACTTTTTTGATGTTTTTCTTATCCATAAATTCCTCCCGCCAAACGGCTTTTTTGTTTCTGATTCAAACCAATGGGATTGCTTTGAATATTATTCATTGATTTGTGTATATTATACACCTTTAATACCCGTTTGTCAATATACTGCTTCTACAATGTTTTATAATAATCGTGTCAAACGAATGGTTATTTTGCACAATTTTGAATAGAACCGCTAAATATACAAAAAATATTCAGGCATATTATTGGTTTTGAATGTATAATTTTCATTTTTATATTCATGCAAACGATACGGTGGCAGATAATGTTTATCTGCCACCGTATCAAGTTAGATCACCTTGACTGTCCAGCCAAAGTCATCCGGCAATTTTCCCCATTGAATTCCCGTCAGCGTATCGTACAGCTTTTGTGCCACTTCACCGATCTCGCCGTTGTTGATGATCATCTTCTGATCCTCGGTATCCAACAGTCCCATAGGAGATACAACCGCGGCAGTTCCCGTTCCGAATGCCTCGTTCAGCTTTCCCGCGCGATAAGCATCCTCAACCTCAGCGAGAGACAGCTTTCTCTCCTCAACGGTATAACCCATCTTTTTCAAGAGTTCAATACAGGATGCACGAGTGACACCGGGAAGAATATTTCCTTCATTCAGCGCAGGGGTAACGACCTTTCCGTCAATCACGAAAAATACGTTCATCGCACCGACTTCATCGATGTATTTATGCTCAATTCCGTCAAGCCACAAAACCTGAGAATAACCAAGCTCCTCTGCTTTCTGCTGACCGATCAAGGAACAAGCGTAGTTTCCGCCTACCTTGGCATATCCCGTTCCGCCCTTTACCGCGCGAACATATTCTCTTTCCACAAAGATCTTAACGGGCTTGATCCCCTCAGGATAATAAGAGCCAACTGGGCTGAGAATGATCATGAACTTATAGCTCTTGGAGGGATGAACGCCAAGCTGAACATCCGTTGCAATGATAAACGGACGAATGTACAGAGATGTCCCCTCGTTGCAAGGAACCCAATCTTTCTCAACCGCCACCAATGCCTTCAGCGCATCCAGAACGTCCTCGGGGTTGAGATGAGGAATGCAAAGACGGGTATTGGTATTGTTCATGCGCTCAATATTTTTATCGGGGCGAAACAGCTGGATTCCTCCATCGGGCGTGCGGTACGCCTTCAAGCCCTCGAACATTTCCTGCGCGTAATGGAACACCATGCACGCGGGATCCATGGAAAGATTCTGATACGGAACGATTCGAGCGTCGTGCCAGCCCTGTCCTACGTGGTAGTCCATGATAAACATATGATCGGTAAAATATTTTCCAAAGCCAAGATTGTCCCAATCGGGCTTAGCTTTTCTTTCTTGAACAAGCTCGTATTTAATATTCAACATGATAATCGATCCTTTCCTTTACAGTGCGGCAACCACAGCGGCGCCCATTTCTGCACATCCAACCTTTACAAAACCTTCCTTCCAGATATCCGCCGTACGATATCCCTCATCCAGAACTCGGTTTACTGCCGTCTCAATCGCATTGGCTTCCTCTGCCATATCAAAGGAATATCGCAGCATCATTGCTGCCGACATAATGGTTCCGATGGGGTTGGCAAGATTCATTCCCGCAATATCGGGAGCTGATCCGTGAATAGGCTCATACATACCAAGCGTACCGGAGGACAGACTTGCAGAAGGCATCATACCGATAGAACCCGTGAGCATACTTGCCTCATCGGACAAAATATCACCAAACATATTCTCGGTGACGATCACGTCGAACTGTGAGGGATTCTTGATCAGCTGCATTGCGGTATTATCTACCAGAATGTCAGAATACGCCACGTCAGTATATTCTTCGCTGAGTTGGTGCATGACAGCTCTCCAGAGTCTGGAAGAATCCAGCACGTTTGCCTTGTCCACAGATGCCACGCGCTTTCCTCTCTTACGAGCGGTTTCAAAAGCAACCCTGCCGATCCGCTCCACCTCGTACTCGCTGTAGGTCATCTCATCGGTAGCAACCTTTTCATGATCTACTACCTCAGTCCTTCTTTTTCCGAAATAGATACCGCCCGTCAGCTCACGGACGATCATCAGATCGATCCCGTTACCAACAATGCTTTCTTTCA
This sequence comes from Eubacteriales bacterium, assembly GCA_045592565.1. Classification (GTDB taxonomy): domain Bacteria; phylum Bacillota; class Clostridia; order Oscillospirales; family CAG-272; genus HGM12713. Next base: position 4,414 of record JAZNVA010000023.1, read on the forward strand.
GCGGAGAGGAATCCGCCAGCTGAGGAAACAGCTTGGTGGGGCGAAGATTGGCAAAGAGTCCCAGTTCCTTGCGAACGGCAAGAAGCGCTTTTTCGGGACGTATCGCGGGATCCACGGTATCCCACTTAGGGCCACCTACCGCACCCAACAGTACACTGTCCGAAGCCTTGCACTTTGCCATTCCTTCCTCTGTGATCGGAATGCCGTATTTATCAATACTGCACCCGCCGATATCCACCTCGGTATAGGAAAATTCATGTCCGTATTTTTTTGCCACAGCATTCAAAACCTGAATTGCCTGCTCAACGATCTCGGGACCGATCCCGTCCCCCCGCAGTACTGCGATATTCTTCTTCATTTTCTCACCGCTTTCCAATGGAATTCATCAAGCCGTCCGCCCGAATGATATCCTTGATAAACTCGGGGAAAGGCTCAGCCTGATAGGTTTCGTTTTTCGTCAGATTGGTAATGATTCCCGTATCGAAATCCACCGATATGTCATCTCCTGCCTCGATCCTGTCACTTGCCTCGGGACACTCCAAAATGGCAAGTCCGATGTTAATGGCATTACGGAAAAAGATCCGCGCAAAGGTCTTGGCAATGACGCAGGAGATTCCCGATGCTTTAATAGCAATGGGCGCATGCTCTCTGGAAGAGCCGCAACCGAAATTGGCGCCTCCAACCATGATATCACCTGCTCTTACCTTCTTGGTAAAGTCTGCATCAATATCTTCCATGCAGTGAGCGGCGAGCTCCTTGTGATCGGCGGTGTTCAAATGTCTTGCAGGAATGATAACGTCGGTATCCACGTTATCGCCGTATTTATGTACATATCCTTTTACGTTCATGTCCGTCTCCCCCTTATTTCAGATCTCTGGGATCGCAGATTTTGCCAATGATCGCCGTCGCGGCGGCAACTTCAGGGCTGGCAAGATAAATCTTTGAGGTGATATGTCCCATACGGCCGACAAAATTCCGGTTTGTCGTCGCTACCGCGATCTCATTCTCGGCGAGGATACCCATGTGTCCGCCCAGACAAGGACCGCAGGTAGGGGTAGATACCACGCATCCCGCATCGATAAATGTATCGATATATCCCAAACGGATACACTCCTTATAGATCTTCTGGGTTGCGGGGATCACGATGCAGCGAATGTTCTCCGCAATGTGCTTGCCCTGCATGATCTCTGCTGCGGCACGCATATCGGAAAGTCTTCCGTTGGTACAGGAGCCGATCACAACCTGATCGGGAATGATATCACCCAGTTCCCTTGCACACTTTGTGTTTTCGGGAAGGTGTGGACAAGCCACGGTAGGCTCAATGGCAGAAAGATCAATGATATATTCCTCATCGTACTCCGCATCCTCATCCGCCTTATACACGGTAAAGGGTCTGTTTACGCGCCCCTTCACATAGTCCAAAGTTACCTCGTCAACCTCAAAAATTCCATTCTTTGCTCCTGCCTCAATCGCCATATTTGCCATGCAAAGACGGTCATCAATGGACAGAGAGGCAAGTCCCTCGCCGCAGAACTCCATAGAACGGTACAGCGCACCGTCTACCCCGATCATACCGATGATATGCAAGATTACATCCTTACCGGAAACCATGGGGTTCAGCTTACCGACAAGCTTGAATCGAATGGCAGAAGGAACCTTGAACCATGCCTGTCCCGTTGCCATACCTGCCGCCATATCGGTACTACCCACACCGGTGGAAAATGCGCCAAGTGCACCATAGGTACATGTATGAGAATCCGCGCCAATGATGCATTCACCGGGGCCTACCAAGCCTTTTTCGGGAAGCAAGGCATGCTCGATCCCCATCTCTCCCACATCATAGTAGTTGGTAATGGAAAAGCACTTGGC
>JAZNVA010000024.1:0-2394 GCA_045592565.1 Eubacteriales bacterium
GTTCTGCAGGCGGGTATAGAAGTAGCCCGAAGCCTCCAGATCGAACAGCTTACCCATATCGGCGCTGGACGCGTACTTGAAGGTAGTGCTCTGAATGATCGGAATCTGACGGGGTTCTCCGTTGCCGGGCGTATAGCCCCCCTGTACGCATTTGGTTTCAATTTTATAGTTGGACATAAAAGACCTCCTTGATGCTTTGAAATATATAGTTGATTTATTATAACACATTCGATGAAATGTTGCAAGGAGTTATCGAAAAAAACTGGTGATAAGTAAAAAATTCGGGGGCTATCTTTGTCAAGCCCCCGAAAAATATTCTGTTACTTGCTGTAAAGCTTGTTGGTCAGAATGCATTCGCCCACATGAGCACCGATCTCATACGCGTCATTCTGATTCCAGTGGTATTGGTCGCTTCCCACTACGACGGGAGAGCTTCCGCTGAGATTGACCGTATCATAACCGGAGTTCTCCACCAGATAGCAATTTGCTATCGTGGGGATCGTCTGCCGAAGCATCTCGTTAAAGGCACTGTGTCTGGCAACGGTGGCGGTAGGGTTATCCATCGCCCCGCAGGTCGTGGAAATCGTCCCTACGATCACGGGCATATTCGCCGCTCCATTCTCCGCCCCTGTCAGCTCTGTCATGATATCGGCAAGATCACCGCGAAGATCGGAGATCAGATATCCCAGAGCCTTCTGATACTCCGCCAACACGGTCGAATCGGTAGAGCTGTCTGCTTCCCCCTGCATCCAATACAGACCGCAGATACGGATCTCGTCGTATCCATAGTTTTTCAGCTTGGCAACGTTATTCTCCACCTGCTCCAAAAGAGAGCGGTACAGTCCACCCGTAATCCCCGCATAGGAAATCCCCAGCTCAGTTGCATAAGAGGGAGATACCCAGTTTCCAAATTGGTTCATTCCCGTGGTCTTGTTCAGCAGGCTGGTTCCTCCATGCGCCATTTTGATCAGTGCCGCCCGCTTGTCGGTGTTAGCATTGTAATGCGCCGACAATGCCGAAGCCATTCCAACCTCCGGACCCATGTACAGTTTGCTCGTTCCGTCTACTCTGCCGTATCCGAGCTTGGTGGGACTCAGGCTGATCTCGTTGTTATAAAGAGTCGAGCCCGAGGAAGAACGGGCATTTCCCGCGTAAAGAACATGGGAAATTCCCTGTCTCAGCTTGGGATTTTTTGTGTACAACGCGTCCGCATCAGCCACTCTGGTGTGTCCGCCCGCATTGGACTGCCCTGCAATCAAATACAAGTCAATGTTTTTTTTATTGTCCATGGGCATACTCTCCTCCGGATCGGATTCGGATTGTGACTCAGACTCAGATTGGGATTCCCCCTTGGATTCCGATTCTGACTCGGACTGTGAGCTTGTTTCCGGATCCGAATCCCCCTGCGAAACCTCTCCCTTATTTTCGGTTGCCAAACAGGAAACCAAGCCAAAAATGAGTGTCAAAACAAGGAATAGTCCCAAAAAACGTTTCATAACATATTATCCTTATTATCGGGAAAGGAATCAATAAAATCTGTTAACAGACGCAGAAAATGCCCAGCCGTGATAGTAAGGAACGTCGCTCTTGCCTTCCTCCGCGCGGCTGCTACCGTTATAGGGCAGGATCTCCTCCTCCAGCTCAGGGATCGAATCGATCTCCCCCCGCACGTAAGCGGTCAGTCGATCTCTCTGGGAACGCAGCCGCATCAGCAGTCCGCCCAGACGGATCTCCTGCACGTCAAAGCCGTGGGGCTTGTTGTCGTGATACCAAAGGGTACGGAACTTGGAAATGAAGCTTTCCATTGCGTCCATCACGTTATAGTAGTCGTTGATCAGCGCCTTGAGAGTCTCCTTATCTCCTGCCTGATAAGCCTGACGGGTTCTCACACCCAAATCATACTTTCTGCCAAGCACTCGGGTCAGCGAGCCCATGCTGTCGTAAAGGTACGCGAACTTGCTCTCCGATTTTGCCAAAGCCTTCAGCTTCTCGGTGATCTCCTTATACTGCTCCTTCACGCCGGGGCGAAGGTCCTTATCAAAGATACCGAGGAAGGGATCGTTATACAGCAGATACTTATGCGTTCCCGCAAAGGAGTTGCGAACCAGACCCATGTCGATGGGAAGATCGAGAAGCATCATATCGTCGTAGCTCTCGCCGGTGATCTCGGAAAATTCCCGCTTGATCTGCTCCATATCCTCTACGCCGTCGTATACGCGGCGGATCGCAAACAGCGAGGGGAGAGACGCCCAGGGAGAGCATTCTCTGCCGTTGTCTCCCCACATGGTCATGAAAATGTTATCCACGCCGTTCTCTCGGCATGATTTCATCGCGGGGATCATGGTCTCCATGGTGTAGCAGTTGGTGGGAGCAAAGCCGCTCCATACCCACGCG
>JAZNVA010000025.1:0-2531 GCA_045592565.1 Eubacteriales bacterium
AGCGCGCCCGCTACCACCACCACGATATACATGATTCCGTCAAAGAGACGGGTGGAGGATTGGAAGCCCGCCATGATGCGGTAGACGCGTGTCTTAATGGAAAGGTATTTTTCATTACCTCTTTCAAATTTTTCTTCCTCGACTGCTTCCCGCGCGAAGGATTTGACGACCCGAACGCCAAGAAGACTGTCCTCGATTTGAGAGTTCAGCTCGCCAACCTGCTGTCTCGATTCCCGAAATCCCGCCCGCATTTTGCGATTGAAGATCGTGAGTACGATGATCATGGGGGGGATGACCGAGAAAACGATCAGGGTCAGAGGAACGCTCATGGTGCAGAGGATCACAAAGGAGCAAACGATCTTAATGGAAGAGATAAAGAACTCCTCGGGACAGTGGTGAGCAAATTCCGTCACATCAAAGAGGTCACTGGTCATACGGGACATCAGCGTTCCCACCTTGGCATTGTCGTAGTAGGAGAAGGAATGCTTTTGCAGATGGGAGAAAAAGTCGCTTCGCATATCGGTCTCGATCTTGCATCCCATAATATGTCCCACCGATGCCATGTAATAGTTGGCGGCGGTGTCAATGATGCGAAGGATCAGATAAAGGACGCCCAGCCGCAACACGAAGGAGACCGTAAGCGACAGCGGGTCCTCGGTGGCGGCTCCCGTAATGGAGCGGACGATCATGGGGAGGATCAGCTCGCAGACGGTTGTCAGAGACGCGCAGAGGAGATCCAAGATCAGGATCCACTTGTATTTTTTGTAATAGGGAAGGAAGCGGCGGATCAGTGCCCATCTTCCCGTTTTCTTTTCTTTCATGGTAGGCTCCGTTTTACGCAAAAATTAGTCGTCGTCCACGGTTCGGACGCCATGGATCCCGTAGTATCGGAAGCAAGCCGCTGCCGTCTCGTCGATCCGCTCTCCGCAGACCAGAATGGGTACGGCGGGCGGACAGGAGAGGGTGGCGTCTGCAAAAACCTTTCCAAGACTCTCCTCTATGGGGCAATACCTGCCCGAAGAGAGCATGGCGTCTCGCAAGGACATGACCTGCGCGGGGTGTGGCAGGGCAGGTGCGGAGACGGCGATCTCCTCGCGGATCGGAAGCTTTAAGAGTTCGTTTTCCAGGAGGAGAAGTCCCTCGTCGTTAAGCTCTGGCGTCAGCATCATTACGGTCAGATCGGGATCGGCAAACTCGCATACGATATTGCGCTCGGCGAGATAGGACGAAAGCCGGGTTCCCGTATATCCCAAGGATTTTGGAGCGATCGTCAGCTTCAGGGGCTCTTGCCCACATAGGCAGAATCCCGCTTCAGTCAGCCTTGCCTTCAGCTTGTTTACCTTGGGGATAAAATCGGAAAGTCGGTTGGGATAAAGCTCCTCCAGATATGGATTCAGCCGATCCAGTGATTGAAGGATCAGATAAGAAGGACTGGTAGAGGCAAAAAGGGACATCGCTCGCGCGGCCTGCTCCACAAACAGATTGGGAGCGGTCTTGGCAATATGCAGGTATCCCGCGCCCGTCAGAGCAGGAAGAGTCTTGTGCGCCGAATCACAGCATGCATCCGCTCCCTGTGAGAGAGGATGACGGGATTCGGGTAAAAAACGCAGGTACGCGCCGTGGGCGTTGTCCACCAGAAGAAGAACGCCACGGTCGTGGCAGACCTTTGCCAGTGCCGAAACGTCGGCAATCGTTCCCGTGTAATCGGGAGAGGTCAGATAAAGGGCAGTGGGCAGTGAGTCCGCCGTATCCAGTGCGGTTGCCACCTGTTCGGGGGTAATGGGGCAGGAAAGAAGACGATCCTGCTCCGAATAGAGCCACGTTACCTCAAGATCCAACAGTGCCGCGGCGCTCACAAAGCTTTTGTGCACGTTTCGCGCCGCAAGGATCTTAGGGGCGCGTCCTTGCTCCTTTCCCCACAAAAGTGCCAGATAGAGCATGGCACGGATCGAGAGGGAGGAGCCTTCGGTGGAGTAGAGCGTCTTGGCGCTTCCGAACAAACGAGCGGCGTTTTCCTGACTTTCCCGCAGGATCCCCTCGGGAGCGTACAGTACGTCGGCGCCATCGATTTCGGTAATGTCGAGGGCTTCCATACCCATCGTGCCGATCCCCTTATGCCCCGGCATATGCAAACGGAGCGCATCCTTGTCCCGATAGGCTTGAACGAAATCCCAAAGGGGTGTTTTCATGGCGCTCATTCTCCTTGCGCGTCCAGTGTTTTAGCGGCTTCCAGCATGATGGCGCATTCCATTCTCTTGCGGAAAAGGGTACAGCCGTATTGGTAGGTCCCCGTGACCGATCCCGTGGCGTGGTAGGCGTTGGCGGCGCATCCGCCCGAGCAATAAAGCCTTGCCCAGCAATCCTTACACTCGGCACGGGCGTAGGCGTTGCAGTGGCGGCAGCCGTCCTGAATTTCTTGGTTGGTCACGCCGTTCCAGATGTCGCCAAGACGGTATTTCTCGTCTCCGACAAACTGGTGGCAGGGGTAAAGATCGCCCCACGGGGTGACTGCCATATATTCGGTTCCCGAG
>JAZNVA010000026.1:0-5735 GCA_045592565.1 Eubacteriales bacterium
CGAAGCTCCTCGCGGGGGAGGAAGGGAGCCAGATCCTCCAGAGGGGGGCTGAACAGAGAGCCGTCCTCCAGCCGTTTGGTGGCGCTTTTGGGCTCAAAGAACTGGCCCGCGTCCACGAACACCTCGCAAAGGAAGGCGCCCTCGGTTTCAAAAACGGTGTTCAGGGTGTCCTCCAGCTCGGCGTTGGAGCGGCAAGCCCGATAAGGGTAGCCGTATGCCCATGCCAGCTTCTCCAGAGAGGGGAAGGAAAGGTCACCGCTTTCGGGGCCGATGCCCACCTTGGTGTGCTGACCGAATATGTTGGTCTGTGTCTGGCGAATGGAGTGATAACCGTCGTTGTTGATAATGAAGATCTTGATGGGCAGGCGGTTGGTGAGAATGGTCTGAAGCTCCTGCAGGTTCATCTGGATACTGCCGTCACCCGACAGACACACGATCTCGCGCTTACCCAGAGCGACACAAACGCCGATGGCGGCGGGAAGGTCGTAGCCCATGGAGGCGGTGGCGGAGTTGATGATGAACCGCTGTCCCTCCTTGATGACGTAGCCGTGGCTTCCTACCACGCATGCGCTTCCGTTTCCTACCACGGTGGTATACCCCTCGGGCAGACGGGAGGACAGCGCGCCGATGAAGGCGTAGGGGTTGGTCAGCCCTTGCGCGTCCTTGTGCCTCTGCTGGACAACGGGGTAATTCTTTTTCCAATCGCGGCAGGTCTGCTGCCAGCCGTTTTCCTCATAGAACACGCCTCTCTCGGGGAGCGCCGCCAACAGGGCGCTCAGGAAATCCTTGGCGTCGGCGTGAATGGGCAGCTCCACGTGAAGAGTGGGCTTTTTCAGCTCCTCCGCGTCCACGTCCACCATCATAACGAAGGCTTCTCTTGCCCAGGTCTTCCAGTTGTAGCCAACCTGACGGATGGAAAGGCGGTTTCCTACCGCCAGGATCACGTCGGCATTCTGCGCGGCGAAGTTCCCCGCGCGGTCGCCCATGATGCCGCCCCGTCCCACGTAAAGGGGATCGGCGTCCGCCATCATGTCGATGTTATCCCACCCCGTGACGACGGGGATATTCAGCTTGGGAACCAGCTTCTTAAAGAGGTCGAATCCGCCCGACAGTCGGATGCCGTTGCCCGCGTAAAGGACGGGGCGCTTGGCGCATCTGAGCTTTTCCAGAACCGCGCTTACCGTTACCGAGGTAACGGCGGGAGCCTCGGGGGCGTCCTCGGTCGGATCGTAGCCGATCAGATCATCGGTCTCGATGAAGGAGCCCTGAAAATTCACGGGAATGTCTACCCAGCAGGGGCCGGGGCGTCCCGTGGTCGCCAGATGATACGCCTTCTCCAGCGCGTATCGGATCTGCCCGGGATCCTCAATGAGGGTGCAGTATTTGGTCATGCAGCGAACTGCGTCGGTGATGTTGAATTCCTGATCGCCTCCCGCGCGGATCTTCAGTCCCATTCCGCGAGCGGTGGTGTCATAGCGAACCTGTCCCGACAGGATCAGCATGGGGATCGAATCCAGCCAACCGCCGACCACACCCGTCAGGGCGTTGGTTCCGCCGGGGCCCGTGGTGACACAGACTGCGGCGATCTTATTATGGATCCGCGCGTACGCCTCTGCGGCGATGGCGCAGGCTTGCTCATGGTGATTATACAGACAGTGGAGCCCTTCCTTATGTCCCAGCGCGTCGTTCAGGTGCATGGCGCCGCCGCCGGTGACGGTAAAGCAATCGGATATTCCGCGGGAAACCAAAAAGTCCGCAACGTAATCGGCAAGACGTATTTTCATAGCATATATCCTTTTCGTTTCATGCAACAAACGGCGAACTCGGAAGTTCGCCATTTGATTGTCCTTTTTGAATTATTGGTTGAGTGCCTCAATGATGGTCTTTGCCATGTATTCCAGCATCCGGTCGTTCATACCGGGGTATACGCCTACCCAGAAGGTATCGGTCATGATACGGTCGGTGTTCTCCAGCGTACCGACGATCCGATAGCCCTTGCCCGACTTGCGCATCTCGTCGAAGCAGGGATGCTTGGTCAGGTTGCCCGCAAAGAGCATTCTGGTCTGAACGCCATGGTTCTCGATATAGTCAACCACCTTTTCGCGGTTGATGCCCTCACGGCAGGTCAGCAGGAAGCCGAACCAGGAGGGGTTGGAGCCCGAGCACGCCTCGGGCAGGATCAGCTTGTCCGCTACGGGCGCGAGCAGCTCCTTGAGGTATGCGAAGTTGTGGCGGCGTCTCTCCACGAAGGAGGGGAATTTCTTCAGCTGCGCGCAGCCGACGGCAGCCTGCATATCGGAGCATTTCAGATTGTATCCGAAGTGAGAATATACGTACTTGTGGTCGTAGCCCAGAGGCAGCTCGCCGTACTGACGGTCAAAGCGGTGGCGGCAGAAGTTGTCCACGCCCGAGGGACATACGCAATCGCGTCCCCAGTCTCTCATGGAGCGAGCGATCTTGGCAAGCAGGGGGTTATCGGTATAGACGGCTCCGCCCTCGCCCATGGTCATGTGGTGAGGAGGATAGAAGCTGCTGGTTCCGATGTCGCCCACGGTACCCGTCTTGCGGACCTCGCCGCCGATGGTGTACTCCGAGCCCAGCGCGTCGCAGTTGTCCTCGACCAACCACAGTCCGTGCTTGTCGCAGAACGCCTTAATCGCGCCCAGATCGAAGGGGTTGCCCAGGGTGTGCGCGATCATCACGGCGCGGGTCTTATCGGAGAGAGCCTCCTCCAGCTTGGTGACGTCGATGTTGTACTGGGGAATGGTCACGTCCACGAAAACGGGGATCGCGCCGTACTGGATAATGGGGGTTACGGTGGTGGGGAAGCCTGCGGCAACGGTGATCACCTCGTCACCGGGACGGACAGCTCGCTCACCCAGCAGGGGAGAGGTCAGCGTCATGAACGCCAGCAGGTTGGCGGAAGAGCCCGAGTTGACCAGACTGCAATGTCTGACGCCCAGGTATTTTGCGAATTTGGATTCAAACTCGTCGGTATAGCGACCGGAGGTCAGCCAGAACTCCAGCGCGCTGTCTACCAGATTACACATTTCATCGCTGTCGTAAACGCGGGAAGCGTAAGGAATGCGATCGCCCTCCTTATAGGGAGCCTTGGTGTGGTATTTCTCGCAATACTGCTTGACCTGCTCCAGAATCTGTTCTCTTTCCTCGCGCTCATTGACCGGGTTGTTTTTAATCATGATGAAATCGTTTCCTTTCTCGAATGATAAATGGGATCGGTTCCCCCCGTGATTTAATATGGACGGGCAAACCGAAATTATACCGTAAAGAGCATAATACGATAGCATAATTATATCACGTCCGACGAATTTTGTCAATAGATTTCTACAAAATGCGACGGAGCGGCGGAAACGCTCAACGGATCCGACGGATCTCTCCCGCGGGGGGCATCCCGTTGCGGTAGGCGGCAAGAACGGCTCTCACCTGCTCGGCGGTCTCCGTGGTGAAGATAAAATGTCGGCTGCGGATCCCCGCCCGTGTCAGATCGGCTTGTCTGTCCGCCATATAGACGGGAACCGAATTGACGATCAGGGATCGGTGCTTCCACGTTCTCAGGACGGGGAAACGGACGCCGCGGCGGTCGGTGAGGGAGAGCTCACCCTCCGTGCAGGCGGCGCAATCGCCCAGCTCCTTGCCCACGCATTTCTCGGTGACCATCAGGGGGATCCGTCCGTAAACAATGGCGCGGTTGTCTGCCGAAAGGTCGCGGAGCTGCGGCAAGGTCAGCTCGGGGGAGAGGATCCGATCCTTCACCTCAAGGTCGTCCCAAAGAGCGGCGGAGCGGCGGTTGGTGATGTTCAGGCGAAAATCTCCGTGAGGAGTCAGTCCCGCCTCGCGGACGAGGGACAGATGTCCGATATTTCCCACCAGCGCGTCTGTGGCGCCCAGCGCTCTCGCGCGGAGCAGAAGGGCGCGAAGCTCCTCGCGCTCGCTGTCGAAGATCACGGGGGGCAGAAGAACGCCCGACACGGAGCCGTCGTAGACCTCGACGGGAAGGTAGATCCGATCAAAAAATCCATGGGCTTCCGTCGGAATACGGTCGGGAAAATAAAAGACGGCGGTGGTGTCGCCCGTCGCCCGCTGCTTTTGAGGCAGAGGCGAGATGGGCTGAAAATCGGACTCGCTTCGGCTCGTCTCCGAGGCGGAAAGCGCCACAACGCCTGCCCGACGAAGGGCGTTCAGGGCGGAAACGGGAAGCATGAGTCCCCCGTCCAGCTCTACCGTTACGGCGCTTGCCGTGTACGGGGTGTTTCCCAGCTTGGACAGACGGGCGGCAACGCCGTCCCGATCCATGGGAGCGGTTCGGGCGATCTGGGGGATCTCCCCCGCCACCGTCACCGATCTGCCCCCGTCGACCGTCAGCGTCAGCAGAGCGGGACGGTCCTTCCGAAGAACGGCGTGAAGGGAAAGGGGGATTTTTTTCGTCAGTCCCTCAAAGGGGATCAGAGAGCGGGTGCTCTGTTTGTCGGAGTCCGAGCGAATGCCCAGCATACCCCGACCGATCGTTTTCGTATAATAGCCGTCGGTCAGCCCTCCGCGGGAAAAGACCGAGGCAAGGAGAGACAGCTCGCGGTCGGTCGCCCCTCTGTGCTCATCGATCAGCCGACGCCAGACGCTTGCCACGTCGCGGACATATTCGGGGGATTTCATGCGCCCCTCGATCTTAAAGGACGCGATCCCCATGTCGCAGAGAGCGGGGACGTGGCGGGCAAGGCTCAGATCCTTGAGAGAGAGGGGGTATTCCTCCTTTTTTCCGTTGCCGAAGGGCAGGCGGCAGGGCTGAGCGCACTCCCCTCGGTTGCCGCTCCTTCCGCCCACCAGAGAGGAAAAGAGACACTGTCCCGAATGGCAGACGCAAAGCGCTCCGTGGACGAACACCTCGGCTTCGATGGGGGAACGTGTCACAAAGGCGCGAAGCTCCTCCTCTCCCATCTCACGGGCGCAGACCATACGGGAAAAGCCAAGCCGCGCAAGCTCGGCGGCGGCGCTTGCATTATGCCCAGAGACCTGCGTGCTTGCGTGAAGGGGAATGGGGATCCGCTCCCGCAGAAGGGAAGCGGCGCCCAGATCGGCGACGATCAGCCCGTCCGCCCCCGAAAGATAGGCGTCCTCGGCGGCGCGGAGATAATCGTCCAGCTCCCGATCGAGGATCAGGGTATTGGCGGTGACGTAGACCTTGACGCCGTAGGCGTGGGCGAGGGCGATCCCCTCTCTCAGCTCCTCGGCGGTAAAATTTTTGGCGTTCATACGGGCATTGAAGGCGGCGCCCCCCACGTAGATGGCGTCGGCTCCTCCCTCAATGGCGGCGCGAAGCGCCTCGGGCGAGCCCGCGGGGCAGAGCAGCTCGGGCTTTTTGGTCGGTTGGTTCATAATCCCTCCGAAATCAAAATTCTTATCTCCATTATAGCCGTTTTTCGGGAAAAAGTCAAGAGGGAAGGCGAGGGAGCCACACAGAGACTTTTTTGAGTCTTTTTGCTTGACACAGCTTGCCTTTGCGGAGGCCACTTCAAGCCTCGCCCAACACACGCGAAGCGTGTCATTCTGTGCGTGGGAAGTATATTGGTATTCCTTACACAAAGAGTCGAAGAATCTTTTTGCCGAAGGCAAAATCCCACTCACTTTCGGAGGTCGTAAGTCCCTTTGACGTTGACAGATAAGTCTGCTTCGCAGACAGATCCTTCGATCTGTTTGTGTACCGTTCCCCCCGCATAGAA